>JACCYS010000196.1 GCA_013696365.1 Nocardioidaceae bacterium | reverse complement strand
GGGACCGTCGGCCCCTCGGAGGGCTGCACGACGACGAAGCCGGGGCCATGGAAGGAGTACTGGAACGCCTCGCCACTGCCGCCGCGGAGCATTGATCGCATGTTCATGCTGCTCACGACGTCCGGTCGCAGGTTTGACGACCAGCACACCGCCGCCTGCGGGTCGACGAAGGTCGGCTGCTGTGAACAGTCCAGCAGCATCGGCTCGCCGTCGCAAGCCAGCGACACCGTGCCCTGGCCGTGCACCTCGGTGTTGAAGAACCCGCCGGTCATCATGCCGGCTCCCTTGGTGCGGTGAATGTCGTGGTCGAGCGTGGCGTCGAAGGCCAGCAGGCTTCGACCGTTGATGCTGATGCCGTCACCCTCGAGCCTGATCAAGAAAACCTCGCTGGCGTCCTGGGCGAAGAAGACCTCGCCGTCGCCGCTGACCCGCATCAGCGGGTTGTCCTCGCTGGTCAACGCCTTTCGGACCAGTCTGCCGAGGCTGCCTGCACTCTCATGGTGAAAGTTGATGTGCCCCTGGTAGGCCACCATCGCCCCCTTGGAGGCCAGCACGTCGGGACCAAGCGAGACGCGCAGCATGCGCTTGCTCTGCCGGATCCAGCGCTCGGTGGTCTCGCGCTCGTGGTGGTCGGTGTCGAACAGCTCGCTTCTCATGAGCCGATCATGCCAACACTGCCTACCCGATCACAGCAGCACGGGCTGGCCTCCGGCCCGAGGACGACCGTCGCCCTTCACGCGGGTTAACTCTCGGCGTAGTCTGCACGGGGGTTCGTTACCCGATCGTGACCGAAACGCGCCGGTCGGGCCATGGGGGATGCGAAGGAGATCGCAGTTGAAGGTGTTCATCACCGGAGCAACCGGTGTGATGGGACGCTCCGCAGTGTCGACCCTCCTTGCTGCCGGACACCACGTCTTCGGTCTGGCGCGCTCGGCCAGCACCGCCGCGCAGGTTGAGTCGATGGGCGCCACCCCGGTGTCCGGGGGCCTGTTCGACCCCGATGGCTTGGTCGAGGCGTTCGCCGGTTGCGAGGCAGTGTGCAACTTGGCAACCCACGTCCCCGTCGGATACGCGGCGCTGCGGCCGGGTGCCTGGCGTGTGAACGACCGCATCCGCGCCGAAGGATCCCGGCTCGTCGCCGAGGCCGCGCGCGCGGCTGGGGTGCGCCGGCTCGTGCAGGAGTCGGTCAGCGTGGTGTATGCCGACGCAGGTGAGGAGTGGATCGACGAGCGCAGCCCGGTGGTGACCAACCGCGCCGCCGAGCCGATGGTGTTGGCCGAGAGCCACGCACAGAGTTTCGCCGGGTGCAGTCGAGACAGCGTGGTGCTGCGTCTCGGTGGCATCGTCGGCGATGACGAGTACACCCGCTGGCGGCTGGCCCGTGCCCGCGCCGGCCAGCCGATCGGGGTGGGTCCACCGGATGCATGGGTGCACATCATCCATACCGACGACGTGGGCACCGCGGTCCTGGCCGCACTGACGGCACCGTCGGGCATTTACAACGTCGGGGCAGCTCCCGTCCGCCGCCGAGAGCTGGCGCAGACGCTCGCGGGCGCAGTTGGCCGGGACCGGTCGTCGTTCATGTCGCGGACTATGGTGCGCCTGGGTGGGGAGCGGCTCGAGCTGCTCACTCGCTCACAGCGGGTGAGCTCGACGTCGTTCGCGAAGGCCACCGGGTGGAAGCCCGAGCATCGCGAGTTGTCACCGTCGTGGGTGCAGAGCCTTGTCGCGGACGCGGTGTGAGCGACTCCGGACAGTTGCGTGACACCGGCGGACCCGACGAGGCGCCGGACGAGCGTCGCCGACAACGACTGGCAGCGCTTGGGGAGACACTGGCGACCAGCTCGAGTGACGAGCGGGCGACCGGATGGTCGGAGTTGCCGGCCGATGGCTCAGGCGACGACGAGTTGATGAGAGACGTCCCACCGCATCACGGCTGACTCACCGGCACCGCCGCTCAGCTCACGGTGTGTTGTCATCGGCGCTGGTTACGCCGGCCGCGGGTCGGCCAGCGAGCAGGTCGCGGATCTCGGTCAGCAGGACCACATCGGGCGGCACCTCTGCCGGCGCATCTTCGGTCGCCCACATGCGAGCAGCGAGCCGCGTCATCGGCACCACCACAGCGAAGTAGACCACTGCCGCGGTGATAATGAACGTGACGACCGCGGTGAGGAACATGCCGATGTCGACGAACGTCGACTCGTTGCCCTGCTCGCCAAGCTGAATGCCGAGACCAGCGCCCACCGACGTGCCGCCGAGGCGGGCGAGCAGCGGGTTGATGAACGCCTCGGTGAACGCGGTGACCAGCGCGACGAAGGCCGTACCGATGACGACGGCAACCGCAAGGTCCACGACGTTCCCTCGCAGGAGAAAGTCCTTGAAGCCCTTGAGCACGGCACACTTCCCTTCTCCAGACGCACACTGCGCTGGCGTCGGGGCGCACGCTAGCGAGCCGGGACGACGACATCGACCACCTGGGTGGTGGACAGCCCGCTGAGCTCAAGTGCTTCGGCTGCAGGCACCGCGACCACGAGCAACGAGCCGTCGCTGGTCATGGTCGGTGGGTCGCTGCCTGCGCCCCCGGTGGAGCCACCCGGCACCAGCATCACCGTGGCGGTGGCGGCAACTACTGTCGTGTCGGTCGGGCGGCGCGGGTCGGTGGCCACGATGGAGACCACGTCGCCGACCTGGAGCAGACCGGGCACGAGGGCGCGGACGGCGACAGTGGTGAGCGCATGGCCCACCGGCAAAGTGTCGGCCACGGCTGGTCCAAGCAATGCAACGTCAGTCAACACTTCGCCTCGGCGGGCAGGGGCAGCCACCAAGCGCCCGTACGGGATGTCGGCCGGGCCGATGGCACCGTCGGGCACAGTGGCAGGGTCTGCTTCGGCTGCCTGCACGTCGGCGGTGACCAGCGGCCGGCCGGGCGCAAGATCACGAGCGACCACCGCGACCGACACCGTCGCGGGGGTCGGCGGCCGAGTCGCGGCGAAGGCGGCCAGCGCCCCCACACCCAGCACCAGTGCCACCAGCAGCAGCCGGTGCCTGCTGAGGGCGCGGCGCACCCGGCGCCGCACACGCGGGGTCAGAGCAGTCGACGGCGGTCGAGTGGAGTCTGAAGGCGTTGCCGCGGACACGCTGAGAACCTAGTTCGCGAACAATTCCTTGGGGGCTTCGTCCACAGGCGGCGGTCAACTCACTGCTTGGCGGAGCCGCCTGTTGCCCCAGCCGCGGCTGTCGCCTTGCCGGAGTCCCTTCCCGAGTTCGAGCCCGAACCCGAGCCGGTGCCACTGCTATCAGATTTCGACGAGCCGCTTGCTGTCTCGCCCTTGGCGTCCTTGCTGCTGCTTGCCTCGGACTTGTCGCTGGGGTCGGACTTCTTGCTCGACGAGCCGTCCGCCGATTTGTCGGCGGCTCCATTGGACGGCTCGGGTGCCCTGCTGTCGTTGCGATAGAACCCGGAGCCCTTGAAGACGACACCTACCGCCGAGAAGACTTTGCGCAACCGGCCGTCGCAGGTCGGGCACTCGGTCAGTGCGTCCTCGCTGAACGACTGCTGTGCCTCGTGCGGGCTGTTGCAGTCGGTGCAGACGTACTGGTAGGTGGGCACGGGGCTTCTCCTCGTCGATGAGCGGTGTGCGGGCAGTTGCGCGTCGGCGCGCAGCCCGCAACGTCCCATTCTGCCTCACCGCGGCGGCCGGTTGCTCGGCCAGGCGCAATCACAGTCGAGCCGCATACCCGTGCCTTCCTGGTATGGACGACCGGCATCCTTGCGCTGTTGCTTCTTGTCCTGGGCGTTGCACTAGGCACCTGGACCGTACGCCGCTCGTTCCCGCAGACGGTGGGCACTGTCGATGTGGAGGGGCTGAGCGGCACTGTCGAGGTGCTTCGAGACGCACAGGGGATCCCGCAGATCTATGCCGACAACGCCGAGGACCTCTTCCGCACCCAGGGATTCGTGCTCGCCCACCACTGCCCCGACGAGTGACCACAGTGGTGGCGGAGCGGTTGCGGGCTGTCAGGGCTGCGTCGGATCAGGTGCCGAGGCTGCCTTTCAGCCGCGCTGCGGTCGTCAGTGCCACTGAGCAGCGGCTGCTGCTCACCCCGGCCAGTGGCCCGAGTACAGGGTCCGCCGCGGACTGACAATCACACCGACGGGCTTGTCGTGCTGCTCAGTCGGCAGGTGCTCGACGATCTCGTCGTCGTATACCAGCGCGATGCTGAGGGTGGATGCCGGCAGCCTGGCCAATGCACGGTCGTAGGAGCCACCGCCCTTGCCGAGCCTCG
>JACCYS010000003.1 GCA_013696365.1 Nocardioidaceae bacterium | reverse complement strand
GGGGTCGACCGGCCTGTGGCGGACCGTCGGTTCGCCGAGTGGGATAAGGGCCCGGGACCGGAAGAACCTGGCATGGCCGTTGGCCAAGAAGAACTGTTCGGCCTCCACTCGGCGGGCGAAGAAGAAGTCGTCGTTCAGGTAGAGGTAGTGCTCCGACAGGCCAGGCACGTGGTGCAGGCGCGACTCGATGGAATGGGAGTTGAACGTCGGCAGGACGGCGTCGACGGGGAAGATCTCGCGGTGGTCGACGACGCTCAGGCGGGGATGGTCTGTGCGCAGCCAGTCGGGGCACTGGTCGTCGGTGACCACGTACACGTGGTTCACGAAGTCGGCGTAGCGCTCGAGCGACCGCAATGAGTACTTGAGCTCGTTTCGCGAGAGGTACCGGGCATCGGTGGCCGCCTCCTCGTGCCGCGACGCCAGATCGACGAGGCCGAGTGCCGTGGCGCGCCGTTCGATCCACTCCGGGTCCGATCCGTCGACCCACGTGTAGACGACATCGATCGGGAAGTCAACGGATTCGATCATCGGGGCCGGCAGATCCCCTCCGGAGCCCACTGAGCCGAAGCGTTCCGCCGGAAGCTCGACGGTGAGCGGGTTCCAGCGTCGCGACCGCACGGTGTTGTTTATCCTGGAACGGTGCCAGAACTCGATCTCGCATCCGTGGATGTCGCCGAACAGATCGACGCCGTCGGGGTCGGCGTGGTACTCGAAGATGCGCCACACGGCGGCCTTCGAGCCGTAGCGATGAAGGTCGTCAGGCGACGATGAGGCCAGGTGGTGGACGCGGTGATTTCGCGGGATCGACGTCGAGTCGAAGTACACGTAGGTGGTGCGAGGGGCTGCCACGACCAGGCTCCACAGCAACCTGTCGCGATCGTGGACGACGGCAACGCGGAACCGGTTGCGCGAGTCGGTCGGCAACTCGTGCGTCTTGACGCCCGTGGCAGTCAGTGCCTTCGTCACCAGGTTCCGATTCGAGCGCATGGCGTCGAGCACCGATGCCGACGTGCGGCAACGGGCGACCACTGTGCGCACCCCGGAGGGTCTGGTCCCGGCGGTCGTGATGATCGTGTCCGGCACATCCCGCACGGACAACGTCAACGATGCCGGTGCGTGTCGCAACCGGTAGCGCCGCATCTTCTCGTCGCGGGTCGTGCGGTACACGTGCCGGGCGTGCAGGGCCCGTTCGAGCTGACCTGTCCTGGCAAGCTGGTTTATGACGGCTCGGCGCAGTTGCTGCTTCATCGAGCCCGTTCGCTCAGTTGTCGGTACTCGCCGGAGGTCCTGGCATCGAGATCCTCACGGACGGAGGCCGGCATCGGTCGCGCCCGTTCTCCTGTGACGTTGGAGAAGTTCTCCTGCAGGAACTTTCGCGCCGCCCGACGCTCTTTGATGTTCTGCAGGAACGGGTTGATCCGCAGCGCGATCTCGAGCCCTCTGGCCGAGACGCTGGCATTGCGCACAGGTCGGTAGTCGAGGGTGCCGGGCAGCGGCAGTCCGCAACGCTGCATGAAGTGGGCCAGGAACTCGTTCTGTCCCGCCGAGATGGTGCTGAAATCGCCGATCACGACTCTCTCGGCACCGAACGTGTCGTCGAGCGCATCTACGATCGGCTGCCATCTCAGCGCTCCCGGATCGACTGTCGCGTACCACTCTTCGAAGCTGTGGCACGCCCCCTGATGCACCGTTTGCAGGTAGAACGACTCGATGTAGTCCGCCATCGGACGGACGTAGAACACAACACATGGATCGAGGTCAACGGCGATCGACGCCAGGGCCTTGGTCAGCTCCTGAGCGTCGGGGTACAGGCTGGTCTTGCCGTCGACGAACGGGTGACCGAGCGTGTTCTCGTGGGAGACGAAGACCTTGGGGGAACGGGTCAGTTCGGTCTCGAGGCGGGACCGCAGCCGATCAGGGTGTTCCACCAGATGCTGGCCCCAGCCGATCAGCTTGTTCGTGTCGGTGCGGGAGATGAACGAGACGGGCAACTCGCCCGGCAACGACATCCTGTCGCGGAAGTACTTCTGGATGAGTGAAGTGCCGGTCTTATGGGCGCCGACGTGTATGAGCGTTCGCATTGGATCTCCGTTTGGTACCGGGGGAGCGGTCGCGATTTCGGCGGCAGGGGCGATGGCGGCATCGAATCCACATCCCGCCACCGAGGTTAGCCTCGGGACGTGAAAGTAGATGAGGGCGGCCCATCGTTGGGGTTGCCGTGACGTTGCTGGTGGCGCTGCCTCACCTCCCCGACGGCGCCCGGCGCGCACAGGTGCGGTGGCTCGACATCATCGACGGGACGTCCACGGCAGTCCAGCGCAATCTCCGACGGGGCGGGGTCAGTGGATTCGAGCCCTCGACGATGGCCACGCTGCTGACCCTCTTCGCCGACCGGCCGGCCGGCTTCACCTTCTTCGACGTGGGAGCGAACATCGGACTGTACGGATCGACGTGCGCGATGCTGTTCGAGCCCGGTCACGTCGTCGCCTTCGAGCCCACCCCCTCCACGGCAGCCGTGGCCCGTCGGATCGCGGCGGCGAACGGGGTGGACACAAGGGTGGAGGAACTGGCCCTTGGAGACGAAGAGGGTGAGGCGCAGTTGTTCCTCTCCGCGAAGTCGGACGCCTCGAACTCGTTGGTCGAGGGCTTCAAGGAGGCCGTCGGGACGGTCACGGTCGGCGTGACGACCATGGATCGCTACGTCGCCCAGAGTGGTCTGGTGCCCGATGTGATCAAGATCGACGCCGGGACGTTCGAGCCGCAGATCCTCGCCGGGGCGGTGCGCACGATCGAGAGCTCCCGACCGGCGATCGTGGTGGAGGCGCTGCGCCGCGGAGGCGTCGACCACGGCAAACCTCTCAACAAGATCATGAAGCGTCTGCACACACGTTCTACCGGATCGACGCCCAGCCTTCCTGGGAGGCCCGACCCTCCATCCGCGCTGCTCGCCGTTCGGGTGAAGGTCCGGTGCATCGGGACTGGCTGCTCGTTCCCGATCCCCTCGACGCTCAATTCGAGAACAGGTACCGAGCCTGGTTCTCGGCGGTGGCGTTGTGCACCAAGGACCGCAACAAGGTCTGAACGGAGCTCGGACCCTAGGTCCGAGCACCCTCGGACGACCGAATGGAGCCACCGAGCAACAGCCCTGCCGACCAAGAGAAGTGCATGGTGGCGAGCGCCGTGGCGAGTCGTAGGCGGATGCCCCGCTGCCAGCGTCCCTCGATCGCCGTGGCGGCCGTGAGGGCGGCGAGGTAGCCGGCAGGCGCCAGCACCGCCCGGCGCCGCCATGGGCTGACGACGAGCCCGCCGAACACCACCGTGCACACCACGGGCGGAACGATCTGGCGCAGCTTCAGCGACCGCGGGTGCCGGGCCAGCACCTGGCGCTTGTACCGGCCGTAATGGAAGTACTGGCGGGCGAGCGATCCGATGTCGGGGCGGGGCCGGTACGTGGCCCACAGCTCAGGATCGAACCACACCTCGTGGCCGGCCGCCCGCAGCCGGACGTTCAGCTCGTAGTCCTGGTTACGCACCAGTCGCTCATCGAAGGCGCCGACCTCCACGAGCGCATGCCGGCGGAACACGCCGAGGTACACGGTGTCGACAGGCCCTTGCGGCCCTCCCACGTGAAACCGGGCCCCACCGGTGCCGAACCGGCTCGACATCGCCACCGCCACGGCCTGTTCGAACGGGGTGACACCCACCGGCCGTTGGATGCCGCCGACGTTGGCAGCACCTGTCCTGGCCAACGTTTCCACCGCCCTGGCGATGTAGCCGGGGCTGAGCTGGCAGTGACCGTCGGCGCGTACAACGACAGGGGCCGACGAGGAGGCAATGGCGGCGTTAAGCCCTGCGGGTGTGGAGCCGCTCGGGTTTGGGATGACGGCAACCGTCGGATCACTGGCCGCCAGCCGCGCCGCCAGCGCTTCGGTGCCGTCGGTTGACGGTGCCACGGCGACGTGGATCCTGATCGCTCCTGCGTACTCCTGGGCCGAGATGGCGGCGACCGCGGCTTCGAGGTGGCGGGCCTCGTCGCGAACCGGCATCACGACGTCGACGTCGGGCGTTCCCAGGACATACTCAGACACGGCGGGTGATGACGACCCAGACGGTCCTAACCAGGATCTGCACGTCCAGGACGGCCGACCAGTTGACCATGTACTGCAGGTCATAACCGAGCTTGTACTCGGCGTCGGTGCTGTAGCGGCCGTAGACCTGC
>JACCYS010000194.1 GCA_013696365.1 Nocardioidaceae bacterium | reverse complement strand
CGCCCTCGGATACCAGGCGGGCAAACCGGTCCCGGCCAGCAGCGGTGATCGTGTAGGCGATCCGACCGCGCCCGCCGACCGCACCGGGTGTCTCCATCTGTAGGTAGCCGTTGCGCGCCATCGCCTTCAGGCAGGGGTACAGCGTGCCGTACGACAACACTCGTCCCCAGCCGAGCAGGGCGGTCACCTGCTTGCGCAGCTCATAGCCGTGCAACCGAGCATCCTGCAGCAGGCCAAGCACGGCCATCTCCAGTGCGACGCCACGCCCGGCCATCTCACCTGCCCCTCGGCCCGTACCACGGATAGTGGTCAAGCGTAGCGCTTGCATGTATCGAACCGATACATCGAATCGCCGAAGTGGTGGTACAGGTATCCTGTGCCGGGTGCCGACCGATGGTGCGCCGGTGCGCGGTAGCCGGCACCAGGGAGCCCGCGACGGATCCCGTCCACCGACGACGAGAGACACCACGAGTGAGTCAGCAGCAAGGCACGGGTGCCGGATCCAGCCGTACGGCACGCCGCCCACTGTGGCGACGGGTGCTCGGCTGGCTTGGTGTTGCCATGCTCGCTGGGGCGATCCTCGTGCTGGGCGGATTCCTCGTCGCCTACACATTGGTCGACATCCCCGACCCCAACGAGGACTTCCAAGCTGAGTCGAGCTTCGTCTACTACGCGGACGGCAAGACTGAGCTCGGCTCGTTCGCGGTGCAGAATCGTCAGCTGGTGTCACTGGATGAGGTGCCCGCGCACATGCAACAGGCGGTGATCGCCGCCGAGGACCGCACTTTCTATGAGAACGCCGGCATCGACCTCAAGGGGATCGCCCGGGCTGCCTACAACAACATCCGTGGCGAAGCGACCCAGGGCGCGTCCACGATCACCCAGCAGTACGTCAAGATCCTGTACCTCACCCAGGACCAGACCTACACCCGCAAGGCACGCGAGGGGATCCTCGCCCTCAAGGTGCAGCGAGAGGTGTCCAAAGGCGAGATCCTGCAGGGTTATCTGAACACGATCTACTTCGGCCGCGGCGCCTACGGTGTCCAGGCGGCATCGCTGGCGTACTTCGACGCCGACGTCGCTGATATCTCCGCGCGACAGTCCGCATTGCTCGCCACCGTGCTCAACTCCCCCGGCACGCTCGACCCACGCCAGGGCAAGGCCGAGGAGGCGGCCGCGCTGGTGCGGTATCGGTATGTGCTCGACGGGATGGCTCAGGCTGGTGACGTGGAGCAGGCGGAGGCGAAGCGTCTGGCACGCCGACTGCCGCGCACTATCAAGGCCACTGAGACCGACAAGCTGGGTGGGCCGGAGGGCTTCCTGCTGGCGATGGCCCGCGAAGAGCTGCGCAACAACGGTTTCACCGAGGCAGACCTGGACGCCGGTGGCCTGCAGGTCACCACGACCTTCAGCCGGGAGGCGATGAATGCCGCGACGGAGGCCGTGCGTGCCCAAGAGCTCGGCGACCTCAAGCAGTTGCACGTGGCGCTTGCGTCGGTCGAGCCCGGCACAGGCAAGGTGCGCGCCGTCTATGGCGGTGATGACTACGTCAAGAGTGACTTCAACTGGGCATTGGCGGGTGGCCAACCGGGCTCATCCTTCAAGCCGTTCGCTCTGCTGGCAGCGTTGCGGGGCGGCATTAGTTTGCGCGACACCTTCGACGGGAACTCGCCGTACGTACTCGAAGCGACCGGTGAGGATGTGGAGAACCAGGGTGACTCAGGTGGCGGCTCGTTCGGCACGGTGTCGCTGTTGACCGCCACCATCGAGTCGATCAACACCGCGTATGTGGACCTGACGTTGTCGATGGAGAACGGCGGGCGCAAGGTGATTCGGGCGGCTGAGGCGGCCGGCATCCCCAAGTCGGCAACCGACAAGCTCTCGCCGGTTCCGGTGGTTCCGCTGGGCTACGCCCCGGTGCCGACGATCGACATGGCCAACGCGTATGCCACCTTCGCCGCGAACGGACGGCGCACGGACTGGCACGTGGTGGAAAAGGTTGTCAACGCTGACGGTGACACCGTTTACAAGCCGAAGAACAGCACTCAGCGCACCTTCTCGGCCAAGGTGGCCAGCGACGTGTCGTATGCATTGCAAGAGGTGGTCGAAGTCGGTACCGGCACCAACGCCTCGACGGTGCGCTGTCCAGTTGCCGGCAAGACCGGCACCGCCACTGGCGAGAAGGGTGAGGTCACCTCGTCGTGGTTCGTGGGCTACACGCCGACCCTGTCGACAGCGGTGATGTACGTCCGTGGTGACGGCAACGACGAGCTCGAGGGATTCCTGCCGACTTTCTATGGCGGGGAGTTTCCGGCGCGCACCTTTGCCTCATACATGCAGGAGGCACTGCCGGACACCCCGTGCGTGGAGTTTCCCGAGCCTGCGTTTTTGACGGCGACGACCTCGCCTCCAACCAGCTCGACGTCGGCCACGACTTCAGCCCCGTCAACGACCCCGCCCTTGTCGACCACGCAGCCGCCGACGACCACGGAGTCCGCAACGACCAAACCGACGACGACGACTACGACTACGACTACGACGACCAAGCCGACGACGACGACCAAGCCGACGACGACGAC
>JACCYS010000367.1 GCA_013696365.1 Nocardioidaceae bacterium | reverse complement strand
GGTGAGGCCGAGCTTGATGGCCAGGCCGAGGGTGTTGATCAGTTCGCCGTACTCGTGTCCGAGCAGGTGGGCCCCAACGACCTGGTCGTTCGACCGGTCGATGAGGACCTTGGCGGCTGCGGTGGTCTCGCCGATCCGGTAGTTGGAGTACCAGCCGCTGGTGTCGGAGTAGCGGACGGCGAGGTCGATCCCGGCTGCGCGGGCTTCGGACTCCAGCATGCCGACGCGGGCGAGCTCGGGGACGGTGAAGACCGCGGTGGGGATGCCCGCGTAGTCCGGGACCGTCGTCGTGCCCTTGAGCATGTTGGAGGCGGCGACCTTGGCTTCGGAGACCGCGACCGGGGTGAGCGGCATGCCTGCGGTGTCGGCCGAGTCCCCGGCAGCCCAGACGGCCGAGTTGGTCGTGCTCTGCAGGTGGTCGGTGACCTGGATGCCGTGCTGGCCCCACTCGACGCCTGCGGCGTCGAGACCTAGGTCGGCAAGCTCCGCGACACGTCCCGCGCCGTGGACCACGAGGTCGGTTTCGTTCGTCTCCTGTGCACCGGCGTGCTCAAGGGTGACCTGGTAGCCACCAGCGGACGGCTGGACGTCCACGATGGTGGTGGTGCGGCGCAGGTCGACGCCGACTTCCCGGCCGTGGTCGACCAGAAGCTCGACGAGGTCGGGGTCGAAGCTCTTCAGCGGACGCTCGCCGCGGTCGACGATGACCGGTGAGCTCCCGATCCGGGCAGCGATGTGGGCGAACTCGAAGGAGATGAAGCCACCTCCGACGAACAAGATCCGAGAGGGCAGGCTTTCGAGATCCAGGAAGCCGGTGCTGTCGATCAGGTGCTCGTGGCCCGGGAACTCCAGGGGGCGGGGTCGGGCGCCGGTGGCGACCAGGAAGCGGTCAGCATCGCAGAGAGCCCCGTCGATCTCCAGGCGGCGAGGACCGGTGAACCTCGCTGCGCCGTGCAGGGTGGTCACGCCACTGCCGGTCAGGCCGTCCTCCATGCTCTGCGGGACCGGGTCGGTAAAGCCGTGCTTGTGCTTCATCAGGTCCGGCCAGTTGATCGACAGACCCGCATCGTCGATCCCCTTGCCGCGCATCAGGCGCACGCTGTCGATGATCTCGGCACCGCGGCGCAGGATCTTCTTCGGGTCGCAACCCCTAAGCGCGCACGTGCCGCCGTAGGGGAGCGCGTCGACGATGGCCACCCGCCATCCCTGGGTGGCGCACTTGTTGGCGGCGGCGGCGCCGGCCATCCCGGCGCCGATCACGATCAGGTCGAAGCGCTGGCTCATAGGTGGTTCTCCCTCATGGTGACGTCGGTGCTTATGTCGGTGGTGATGTCTGCGGTCTGTTCGGGCGCTTCATCCACGGGCGCGACCGGTGCCGGACGATGGCAGGTGTGGTCGCGTTGCCTGCCTCTGGCCCACCGTGCCCACCCGACGGTGGCCAGCACGAGTCCGAGCCCGATTAGGGCCCAGCTCTGCAGCGACGATCCGGCGATCACACCCACGACCCCCATCGACAGCAGGACCGGCAAGCCGCAGCAGAGACCGAATGCGCCGGCGACCGCGGCGATCGGCCCGAGGGTCGCCATCCGGTCACGCATCGGCCAGGACCGTACGCAGCTGGTCGAGCGTCGGGGCTCCCTCGTAACCGTCGGGCGTGAGGTAGCGGCGGCACGACAGTCCGACCACCGCACCGGGCCAGGCGAACAGGTCGACGCCACCCACCTGGATGCTGGGCGAGCCGAGGAAGCCGACGCGTTCGGCCTCTGCCGGAGTCTCGACGAGGTGGCGGATCAGGCGGATGTCGTAGCGCTCAGCCGCAATGGCGGTCAGTCGTTCGTCCGCGAGCTTCCAATTCGGGCAGTCCTCGAAGTAGAGCAGCGTAATGTCCATGCCCGCGACGCTAGACCTTGATCTGCGGAGCAAGGTCAAGTCGTAGAGTGGGGTTATGCGTATCGGACGGGCCGCCGAGGCCGCGGGCGTGCCGACGCAGACCATCCGCTTCTACGAGCGCCGGGGCCTGCTTCCCCCGCCGCGGCGGGGCCCCAATGGATACCGCGAGTACGAGGCCTCGATCCTCACTCGACTCGCATTCATCCGCAGCGGACAGGCGGCCGGACTCACCCTGGTCGAGGTGGCCAGCATCCT
Source organism: Nocardioidaceae bacterium (assembly GCA_013696365.1). GTDB lineage: Bacteria > Actinomycetota > Actinomycetes > Propionibacteriales > Nocardioidaceae > JACCVL01. Next base: position 3,373 of record JACCYS010000367.1, on the reverse strand, counting down.
CGACCTGCGGCGCGACGGCGCCGTCCCTTGCGCGCGCGTGCACTCCCTGCTCCTGAGCAAGCTGGATGACATCCGGGCGCGGCAACGTGAGCTCGCCGTACTCGAGGTGGAGTTGGAAGGGCTCATCAGTCGCAGTGTCCGACTCGATCCTGCGGACTGCACCGATGTTCAGATCTGTCACATCATCGCGCCGGAGGATTAGCGACGGCGAGGTGCCTCCGGCCCCGGGGGAGTATCAGCCACGCGCGGTGCGAATGTTGTCAGCCCGACTGTGTGATGTCTCAGGACAACGGCGACTAACGGACCCACCATTTCGTAGGTCCGTGTGTCATTTCGGGACGGGTCCTGGTGGTCGTCCGCGAATGCACACCGCCGCGAAGGCAGCGATCGGCTCGAGCAGTCACAACTCCGAGGCGCTGAACGTGTCACAGGAGGCCAGCGTGCCGACGTCCATGCCGGTGAGGAACCACTGTTTGCGGTCTGCGGCCGAGCCGTGCGTCCAGGTCTCCGGATCGGAGCGGCCCTGGGCCTGCTCCTGGATCCGGTCGTCGCCGACCGACTCCGCCGCATCGATGGCCTCGCTGATGTCGGCTTCGGTCAGCTCCAGGATGTAGACCTCACCGTTCTCGTCCTCGATGGTGGTAGCGAACTTGTCCCACATGCCGGCGAAGCAGTCGGCCTGCAGCTCGAGCCGCACCGCGTCACTGATGGCGCCCTGCTCACTGCGCACCCTGCCCATGGTACCGAGCAGGTCTTGGATGTGGTGCCCGTATTCGTGCGCGATCACGTACGACTCGGCGAAGTCGCCGCCTTGCGCGCCCAGCTCATCCTCCAGCATCTCGTCGAAGAAGGTCGTGTCCAGATAGACCGAGTCGTCGCTGGGGCAGTAGAAGGGGCCGACTTGGGATGTCGCCGATCCGCACCCGGTGTCCACCGAGCCGGTGAACAGATTGGTGGTGCTCAGGCTGTAGTCGACGTCTGCCTGCTCGGGCAGCGCCTCCTCCCAGTACGCCTGCACGCTGTTGACCGTCGCCACGATGCGACAGTCCTGGAACTCGGCGGCGTCGGCGCCCGTCTGGCACCGCGACAGGTCGGTGTCGGCGACCTGGCTGTGGTCAAACGCGCCCGCACCTCCACCCCCTCCGCCGGCGAACTGCAGCGCCAAGAAGATTGCCCCCACGACCAGCAGTCCGCCGATGCCCCCAGGCACTGCGAGCCCGCCCATCCCGCCACCGCGCATGCCCCCGGGGCGACCGAAGCCGCCGCCCAATCCGCCGCCGAGGCCGCTGGTGCCGCCACGGCGAGCCGATGCGTGTCGGCGGACCTGCGAGGTGCTCAGCCGGGCTCGAGGGTTGAACTTCATAAGGCCACTAGACCTCAACTGTGTAGGCATCGCACAGCCGGGCGGCGGGGCCCACGTACGTCGAAGCCTCATTCAGCTCTGGGATGTGGCGCCAGCTCTGAACTCTGACCCTCAGTGGGTCGAGGTGAGGGGCCGCCTCGCGCTGAGCTGGGCAGTGACTTGCTCGGCTGGCATCGGTTCGGCTAGATGATGGCCCTGCAGCAGGGGGCACCCAGCGGCGATGAGGTGCGCAGCCTGCTCGGGATTCTCGACACCCTCAGCAATGATCTGCAGATCCAGGTTCTCCGCCAGGACAAGGACGGCGGCGACGAGGGCCCGGCAGCGGTCGTCGTCTGGCAGCCCCGCCACAAACGTCTGGTCGATCTTGGCGTAGCGCACCGGAAGTTGAATGAGCCGGGACAACGAGGAGTAGCCGGTGCCGAAGTCGTCGATGGACAGCGGGTGCCCGCGCCGTTGATAGTCGGTAAGGCTGGTCACCAGCAGCGGATCACTGAAGCTCTTCTCCACGATCTCGAGCCCCAGCCGGCCCGGTTCCAGATGATGGGTTTCCAACGTCCGGCTCAGGATGGTTCCCAAAGATGGGTCCGCAAGCTCGTGCGGGCTGAGGTTGCAGAAGAGGGTGCGCGGCGCCTCGGGCCCGAGTTGGTGCTGCCACGCCTCCAGCTGTGCGCACGCCTGATCGAGCACCCAGTGCCCGATCCGCGGCAGCATTCCCGTCTGCTCGGCCAGCGAGACGAAGGCGTCGGCGGGCAGCACCCCGAGCCGCGGGTGGTTCCAGCGCAGCAGGGACTCCACCGCCTCGATCCGGTCGATCTCGGCAGCGCTCATGATGGGTTGGTAGTACAGTTCCAGCTCACCCGCGTCCAGCGCCGCTGCCAGGCTCTGGGCAAGCTCCTGCTCGGATCGCCGGGCCATGGTGGTGTTCTGCCGGTGCGGAACAACGCGGCCGCGGCCGCTTGCCTTTGCGGCGTACATCGCGGCATCCGCCTCATGCAGCAGCTCCTCAGCCGACTGCCGGCCGCTGGCGACCGCAAGGCCGATGCTGGCTGAGACCGTCAGCTCGATTCCCTCGTGGGCGATGGGAGGGGCAAGGACCTGCTGCAGTCGCCCGGCCACAGTCTGCGCGGTCACGTCGACCACGGCGGCCGGCTCACGGGGGATGTTCTCGCACAGCAGCACGAACTCGTCACCCGCCAGGCGAGCCAGCGTGTCCCCTTCGCGTAGGGTTCCGGCCAGCCTGGCGGCCACCTCCGTCAGCACGGCGTCGCCGGCCGCATGGCCCCAGGTGTCGTTGATGAGTTTGAAACGGTCCAGGTCGATGAAGAGCACCAACACCTCCTCCCCTCGACGATGTGCGCCGGCCAGAGCATGCTCGAGTCGGTCGAAAAACAGGCCCCGGTTCGGCAGACCGGTGAGCAGGTCATGAGTCGAACGATGCACGAGCGCGCGCTCAGCGGCACGGGCGGTGTCTCGGTCTGAGGCCATCACCAGGTAGGAGACGGCGAGATCGGCCAGCATGGCCGCGGCAGCCAGCTCCTCGCTGGACCACGAGCCAGGTTCTCGCCGATAGAGGTCGAGGGTGCCCCACACCATGCCCCGGCTGATCAGCGGCATGGCGACTAGCGCGCGCAGACCGTCGGTCAACGCAGCCGCGGTGAACCGTGGCCACCGACTCTCGGCCTGCAGATCAGCCACCACGACGGGCTCCGCGGTCCTGATGGCGTCACCGCACGGTCCCTGCCGTAGCAGCCCCTGCAACATCTCCGCCCGCCGCACGAGCGGTCCGTCGGCGTGTACGAACCGAGCGCGGGTGCCGTCGGCGGCCATAACACCCGCCCCGTCGACGTCGAGGGTGGTGGCGGCCACCTCGCAGAGCCGACGCAGCAGCGCGTCGGGTACGAAGTCCTCGGTGGCGACGCGCGACACGGCCGCCATCGCGTCGACGAGCGACCCGATTTTCACGTGGCTGTTTCCAGCGTCGAGCCCACGACAGACACCCGGTGGGGTCCC
>JACCYS010000344.1 GCA_013696365.1 Nocardioidaceae bacterium | reverse complement strand
CTGCGGACGAGGCCGCGGCAGACATCCAGGAGGACGGCGGATCGGCAACGGTGGTCCTGGGTGATCTGACCGATCCGGAGCAGGCGGCCCAGGTCGCCAGCCTGGCCCGTGAGCACCGCGTCGACATTGATCACGCTCATCTGAATCTCCCCAGACCTGCTCACTGAATCTCCCCACCCTGAGCAACCCGCCGACGTAGGTCCCGCCAACGTCAGCGGGCTCCTTCGACGCTCGTGATCACCACATCACTCGAGCGCTCGAAGGAGCCCACCGCAATGCTCACATGGGAGAACGACGTGGAGGCAACAGCACTCCGTAGGCAGGGCTGGACGATCAGTGCGATCGCCCGGCATCTGGGGCATGACCGCAAGACGATCCGTGACTACCTTGAGGGGAAACGTGTCCCGGGCGAGCGGACCACCTCGAGGACCGACCCGTTCGAGGAGTTCGCCGGGTACGCCAAGGTCCGGCTCTGTGATGACCCGCACCTGTGGGCGACCGCCTTGTTCGACGAGGTCATCGCGCTGGGCTATGCGGGTTCGTATCCGAGCTTCACCCGGGCTCTTCGGACCCGGGCGTTGCGGCCGCACTGCGAGCCGTGCCAGGCCTCGGCGGGTCGTGACCACGCGATCATCGACCACCCGCCGGGCGCCGAGACCCAGTTCGACTGGCTCGAACTGCCCGACCCACCTGCCAGCTGGGGGTGGGGTTCAACGGCGCACCTGTTGGTCGGTGCCCTCTCGCACTCGAGCAAGTGGCGGGCGGTGTTGGCCGAGTCCGAGGACCAACCACACCTCATCGAGGCCCTCGATGAGGTCGTACGCCGCCTCGGCGGGTGCACCAAGGCGTGGCGCTTCGACCGGATGGCCACGGTGTGTCACCCGCCGACTGGGCGGCTCAGCGCCACGTTCGGTCCGGTCGCGAAGTTCTACGGGGTCGGGATCGACATCTGCCCCTCGCGGCACGGCAACCGCAAGGGCGTGGTGGAGAAGGGCAACCACTGTCTTGCGCAGCGCTGGTGGCGCACCCTGGCCGATGACCTGACCCCGGCGAAGGCCCAGGTGAGCCTGGACGAGTTCTGCCTTCGGGTCGGCGACGCCCGCTCACGCACCCTGGACCAGGCCCGCACCACGGTCGGGGCGGTGGCCGCGGCCGAGCCGCTGGCGGCACCGCCGGCACGGCCTTACCCGGCCACCCTGATCGTGGGGAGGGTCGTCTCGGCTCAGGCACTGGTGGCGTTCCGCGGCAACTTCTACTCCATCGGACCCGGCCTGTCCGGGGCCACCGTGGTGGTCCGACACCGGCTGGACGCCCACCTCGTGGAGATCGCCACCACCGGTGGCATCGTGTTGGCCCGGCACCGTCGCGAACCCGACGGTGCCGGTGTGATCGCCCGCGCAACCGAGCACGTGACCGCTCTCGAGCACGCGGTGCTGGCCGCGTTCAGCGACCGGGCACCGTGTCGGTCCAAACAACGACGCCCACCCTCACCGGCGGCGCTGGCCGAGGCAGGCCGGCTCACAGGAACGGTGTCCTCGCCCGGTGAGCGGGTGGTGGTCGACCTCGCCGACTACGCCGCCGCAGCCAACGCCTCACCCACAGCCCTGCTGGGCGGGCACCGCGAGTCTGCGGCGCAGGTGGCCACCGATGAGTGAGACCGCGCGGACCCAGAGCGAGGCCGAGACCTACCAGCGGCTCCGGGCGCACCTGGCGTTCCTCAAGCTCGCTGACGCCGCCGAGGCGCTACCCCGGCTCCTCGACGAGGCCCGTGCCAGCAAGCTCCCGCTGATCGAGACCCTCGAGGCGCTGCTCGGCGTCGAGGTCGCCGCGACCGAGGACCGCCGGCTCACCTCCCGGCTCCGGTTCGCCTGCCTACCCGCGCCGTGGCGGCTGGCCGACTTCGACTTCTCCGCCCAACCCGGCATCGATGAACCCCTGATCCGGGAGCTGGCCACCCTGCGGTTCATCGACGAGGGCGCCAACGTACTTTTCATCGGTCCACCGGGCGTGGGCAAGACCATGCTCGCCGTCGGGCTGGCCCGCGCAGGCGCCGAGGCCGGCCACCGGGTCTACTTCACCACCGCATCCGACCTGGCCGCCCGGTGCCGCAAGGCCGCCATCGAGGGCCGCTGGGCCACCATGATGCGCTTCTACGCCGGACCCCGGCTCCTAGTCCTTGACGAACTGGGCTACCTCGCCCTGCCCGCGGACGCCGCAGCAGCGTTGTTCCAGGTCATCAACACCCGCTACACCAACGGCTCCTCGACCCTGCTCACCACCAACGTCGGGATCGGGTCCTGGGCCACCGCCTTCGGCGACGACCCGATGGTCGCCGCCGCGATGCTCGACCGGCTGCTGCACCGCGGCGTGGTCGTCGGGATCGACGGCCCCTCCTACCGGCTCCGCTCGCACCAGGTGCGCGCCGAAGCCCTGCGCACCGGGACCGAGGTGAAACCCCATGCCAGCCAATGAGCCCGACGTCCCGGACACCGGCCGCCGCCACTGTCCGGTCTGCTGGACCTGGTTCACCCCCAACTCCCCGAGCAACCCCTACCCGCGGCGCTACTGCTGCGGTGCCTGCCGGATCGCCGACTCCCGCCGCCGCCGCGAAAACGAAGAGACCCAGCTGCTGCTCGACGCAAAACTCGACCTCCTCCGCGCCACCCGACACGCCGATGCTGCACGCCGCGAAACCACCCGCCTGCGACGACTACTCGACGAAAGGAACGACTCCATGAACGCCGACTGACCGCTACTCTGGCAGGAGCCCACGGTGAGGAATTTCGCTGAGCAACTCTGGGGATTTTCGATGAGCGCCATCAAAGGCAACCAGGCGCAGGTCGTTCCAGCCGTGCTCGCTGGCGATTCGGACAGCCTCGGCCAGGTCGTGATCGCCAGCGTCCCGGTTGGCCCGTTCACCAGAGACGGTCGCGGTTTCCACGTCGCCGGTCCTGCTAGCCAGCATGAGCAGCGCTTTGAGCACGCGCTCCTCCTCGTCGACCTTGCGTTGCCGGCGGCCATCGCTGCAGTTGCTGTAGCTCATCGTGTGTCTCCTTTGGTGTTGGTCCAGCGGCCGCCGACAGCGTCAACCAGCCACGGCGCCGGTTGCTCGGTGGCGATCGGCACCCGCGGCGCTTGGAGCGACCACCCATCCGGGCGGAGCGAAAACCACGGGA
>JACCYS010000325.1 GCA_013696365.1 Nocardioidaceae bacterium | reverse complement strand
CTTGCCCTTACGCATCGCCGCCACGATCAGCGCCACCACCACGATGACCACGACCACTGCCACGACGATCCACACAATCGTGCTCGTCTCCATGAGATCTCCCTTCACATCGTCACGCTCTACAGTTGCAGATCACTGAGAGTATGGCGGCTAGTGCGGTCGGCCACCAAGCACGGTAACGGCACGTGCCGACACCTCGAGGCCGAGGGCCAGCCGGTCGGCCAAATCTTCACCCCGCACCCAGGCGGCGATCCAGCCGGCGGCGAAGCCGTCGCCAGCGCCAGTCGAGTCGCGGACATCGGCCGGCACGGCGTCTGCCTGCAGCTCGCCTCCCTCGGCAGTGCGCACGACGGCACCGCCGCCGCCGAGCTTGACCGCCGCCGTCGCACAGGTGGCGGTCAACTGTGCCGCAGCAACGTCCGCGTCGGTCATACCGGTGAGCAACTCGGCCTCGACGGCGTTGGGCAGCAACACATCGACTCCGGCGGTCCAGTCGAGAAAGGCTTCGGCACCTGCCTCACGCAGGTAGGCCGCCGAGCTGGGGTCAACCGACACGGCGATATGTCGCCGCCGGGCGTTGACGATCGCATTCAGCGCCACCGGCCTGGTCGCAGGGTCGAAGAAGGTGTAGCCGGTCAGGTGCAGCACAGCCACGTCGCGCCACACGTCGTCCGGGATGTCGCGCGCGGTCAGCGACCCGTTGGCGGCGCGGTCGACGTACATGGTGCGCTCGCCGTGCTCGTCGAGCACCAGCACGATCGAGCCGGTCGTTCGCTCGCGGTCCACAGCGATCCGGGCATCGACCCCTTGGCGGTGCAGGGCAGTGACGTGCTCACTGGCGCTGTTGTGGCCGGCGCGACCGACGAAGCTCACGTCGATCCCTAGTGCACCGAGCCAACCAGCCACGTTGGCGGCAGACCCACCCGGTCGAGGGCGGATCTCTGCGGTGGTATCGCTGGCCGGGGTGACTGCGGTCATCGGTCGCACCAGCAGATCGTCGACGACGTCGCCAATCACCAGCACGCGCGAGCTCATGTGTCCTGCATGTGCTGCTCGCGCTCGGCCCAGGCCCGGGCGATCTCCCCTGCGAGAGCCACGTTGTTGCGCACAATCTGCAGGTTGACATCCAGGCTGCGTCCGCCGGTTGCCTGCACCATCTCGGACAGCAGGAACGGGGTGACCTGCTTGCCACGTACTCCCTGGTCGCGCGCGGCGGCCAGCGCGGCGTCAAGGGCTGAGTCGTGCACCTCGGGGTCAAGTTGCTGGTCGATCGCCAGCGGGTTGGCCACCAGCACCGCCTGCGTACGGGTGAGGGCGTCCCCGGCGGCCATCACCTCGACAACCTGGTGGCCAGACTCGACCCGCCAGTCGAGATCGTGCCCGGAGTCAGTCAGCCAAAAGGCCGGGAAGCGCGATGTGCGATAGCCCAGCACCGTCACCCCAAGGGTCTCCAGCCGTTCGAGCGTCGCGCCGATATCGAGGATGGACTTCACCCCGGCCGACACCACAGTGATCGGGGTCTGCGCCAGCGTCATCAGGTCGGCCGACTCGTCGTAGGTGCTCGACGCCAAACGGTGCACGCCACCGAGTCCGCCGGTGGCAAACACCCGGATGCCGGCCAGCCGGGCCAGGTGAGCTGTTGCCGCAACGGTGGTGGCGCCGCTGCCACCTGTGGCGATCAGCATCGGCAGGTCGCGCACGCTTGCTTTGGTGATGTCGTCGGTGGCGACTCGTTTGAGGGCGTCCTCGTCGAGACCGATGTGCAGTTGCCCGTCCAGCACGGCGATGGTCGCCGGGGTGACACCCTGGTCACGCAGCACCTGCTCGAAGTGGTGTGCGGCCTCGAGGTTCTGCGGGCGGGGCAGACCGTGCGAGATGATTGTGGACTCCAGCGCGACCACCGGTCGGCCGCCGGCAAGGGCCTCGGCCACCGGCGGTGACAGCGTCATCTCGATGCTGCCACCGTGTCCAACCGCTGGGGGCCGCACCACTGGGGCTGCGTCCGTCCTCTGCTCCGGTGCCATGACTGTCAGCCTCGCACGTGTCCCCCCATCAGCGATCTGACGCCACCGGTACGCACGAGCGGCGTCACCTCGCACCACTTGTGATCATCCGAGGGTTGTTGTGCAGTCACTTTGATGTCATAGTGGCGTCATGAATCTGGCACCGTACGTCGAGCGCCTCCGAGCAGACCTTGCCACCGTCGCGGAGTCAGCCGGGCCCGAGGCTCGGGCGACCGCGGAGCGACTGGTGGGCGCGCTCGACTCCGCCGTTCGGATGGCGATGCTGGAGGCGCTGTCGGATGCGACCGCTGAGATCACCACAGAGCTGCCCGGCGGCACTGTCGAGGTCCGCCTCAAGGGACGCGAGCCGCAGTTCGTGGTCGCTGCCGAGCAGGTGCAGGTCGAGACCGACCCGCCGGACGGCGACACCGGGGTCCGGGCTGGCACCGATGAACCCGACGACGACGGAGCGGTCGCCCGGGTCACTGTCCGGATCCCCGAGTCGCTGAAGGCACGCGTGGAAGAGTTGGCCTCCAGTCGTGGTCAGTCACTTAACAGCTGGATCGTGCAGGCGCTGAAGTATTCCAGCCGCGAGCGGGCGATCGATGTGGACATCGACCTGTCGTCGTTGCCCTTCGGCGCCGGGGTGGGCTTCGGTCCCCCCCGTACTCGCCGTGTCCAAGGCTGGGTCCGATGAAGCACTGCCGCCACCCGCTTCACCCGTTCCGATGCCCGCTCAGAGGAGGATCTGTATGCCTGACACCGACGATGTGACTGAGTTCTCGACCCCTGCGCCAGTTCTCCTGAAGATCGACACAGCCGGTGGCCAGGTGCGGGTCGACGCACTCGACGCCGACCACACGGTCGTACGGTTGCGACCTAGCCGTGCCGGGGATGACAGGGCGCTCGACCTGATCGCCAACTCAACCGTCGAGCAGCGCGGTGACCGGGTGTTAGTCGAGGTGCCGCCCGCCGGGGTCGGCTTCTTGCGCAGCAGCCCAGACATCGACATCACGGTGAGCCTCCCAACCGGATCGCGACTCGAGCTGGCGGCCAAGTCGGCTGACCTGCGGACCAGCGGACTGCTGGACGCGGTGCACGTACAGATCGGGTCCGGCGATGTGTGGCTCGACCATGTCGGCGAGGCGCACGTGCAGTCGGGTTCTGGCGACACCATGCTCGCCGTCGCGGACCGGTCGGTGCGAGTGGAGACCGGGTCGGGTGACGTCCACCTGCAGCACGTGACGGGGGCGCTGCAGGTGAGCACCGGGTCGGGCGACGCGCTGGTGGACGATGTCTGCGCAGACGTCACGATTCACACCGCGTCTGGTGACCACCGCGTTGGGCGGGTTCGCCGTGGGACAGTCGCGATGGACTCCGCCTCAGGCGACGTGCAGGTCACGGTCGTCGAGGGCACACCGGTCTGGTTGGACGTCACCAGCCTGAGCGGCAGCGTGCACTCGGCGCTCGCAGGCAGCGAGCCGCCCGGCGACGGGGAAGACGCCGTCGCGCTGCACATCAACACCGTATCCGGCGACATCTCGCTCGCGCACGCCTGACCTGACAGGGGCATTCCGATGGATGAGATGAGTTACCACCTGGCGCTGCAGCAGGTCGCCGACCGCACCAGGTACGCCAGGCGCCACCACGAGCACCTGGGCGGCCCTCCTCGCCCACCCAAGCGGCGTTCGACTGGCTGGCTGCGCCGTGGGCGGGCAATCCCGGACGACCCGACCTAGCCTGTTGGCTGTCGCTCGCGCAGGCTCAGGAGTCGAACCGCTGGAAGTTGGCGAACGACCGGGAGGGCGTCGGCCCGCGCTGCCCCTGGTAGCGCGATCCGTAGACCGCCGACCCGTACGGGTGCTCGCTCGGCGAGCTGAGCCGGAAAAAGCAGAGCTGGCCGATCTTCATACCCGGCCACAGCTTGATCGGCAGCGTCGCCACGTTGCTCAGCTCGAGGGTCACGTGCCCGGAGAAGCCAGGGTCGAT
>JACCYS010000314.1 GCA_013696365.1 Nocardioidaceae bacterium | reverse complement strand
AGCGGGATGCCCGCCAGGTCGAGTGCGGTCAGCATGTTGGTGTAGCCGAGCTCGGTGGAGAACGAGATGCCGAGCAGGTCGAAGTCGCCGATCGGTCGGTGCCCGTCGACGGTGAACTGCGGGATGTGATGCTCGCGCATCACCCGCTCCATGTCCGGAAACACCGCGTAGGTGCGCTCGGCCAGCGCCCAGTCCTGCTCGTTGAGCACCTCGTAGAGGATTGCCACGCCCTGGTTGGGCAGCCCCACCTCGTACGCGTCGGGGTACATCAACGCCCAGCGGACGGTCGCGGCGTCCCAGTTCTTGGGCGTCGCGTTGAGCTCGCCGCCAACGTACTGGATGGGCTTGCTCACCAGCGGCAGCAGCGGCTCGAGCCGCGACCACAGCGAGCGCGCGGACGACGTGACGGCCATACGGCGGATGCTCCTGTCGTAACGGGGCCGGGTCGACTCCCCGGGTCGGCCCAGCCTAACCCCGCCCACCGCTCAGTCCGACTTGTCCCTGCGACGGTGCGCTAGAACGCATCCTGCCGGTGACAACTCGGGAGACCGTATGGCGGGGCGAGTCAGAAGCGGGAGCGGGCCATGCGCTCCTGCACCACCACGCCGTGTCCGGGCCGGCCGGCAGTGCGCAGGTGGACGTTCAGCAGCAAACCGACGGCCGTCAGCGAAGCGAACATCGACGTCCCCCCGTACGACACCAGCGGCAATGGCACGCCGGTGACCGGCATGATGCCGAGGCACATGCCGATGTTCTGGAACGCCTGAAAGCCGAACCAGCACGCGATGCCGACAGCGGTCACCCGACCGAACAGGTCGTCGGCTTGCCTCGCGATCCGCAGCGCACGCCACAACAACAGCGCGAACAGGGCCACAATCGCGGCCGCGCCGACGAGGCCGAGTTCCTCGCCAGCGACCGTGAACACGAAGTCGGTGTGCTGCTCCGGGACGAAGCCGGCCTGGGTCTGGGTGCCGTTGAACAATCCCTGACCGGTGATGCCGCCGTTGCCGATAGCGATCCGCGCCTGCTGGGTGTTGTAGCCGGCGCCCTGTGGGTCCAGCGAGGGGTCGGTGAAGGCGCCGAACCGGTCCAGCTGATAGCCGGCAAGCAACCCGCTCTGCACCGCGAAGACCACAACCGCGGCACCACCACCGGCCAGCAGGAAGAGCCAGCGCTTCGGCGCGCCGGACAACCCGACCACCCCGAACACGGTCACAGTCAGCACCATCAGCGTGCCGAGGTCGGGCTGGGCAAGGATCAGCAGCGCAGGCACCGCCGCGATCGCCAGCGCGGGCACCACATCGACGGCGTTCACGCCGTGCCGCAGGTGCGCTTCGGACCGCTCGGCGAGCACGAACGCCATGCCGAGGACGACCCCGAACTTGGCCATCTCGGCGGGCTGCAGCGACAGTCCGCCAACCAACAGCCAGGAGTGCGAGCCGTTGATCGTTGCACCAACCCCGGGCACGAACACCAACGCCAACCCCACCGCCGACGCGGCATAGAGCACCGGCGCCCACAATCGCAGCCAACGATGATCAGTGGCGGCCACCACTCCGCCCAGCACCAGCCCGATTGCTGCGTTGATGACCTGCTTGCGCAAGTAGGCGTCTTCGTTGCCGCCGGTCAGGTCCTCGCGATGCAAGGTGGCCGACCACACCAGCAGGGCACCGATGACCAGCAACCCGGCCACCGCTGCGAGCAGCAGCCAGTCCACCCTACGCAGCCAGCCGGGCGAGGTGCGGCTGGCACCTGCCAGCGTGCTGCCTCCGCGGCGCACCGGCATTGAGACCGTCATCAGCGGGCACTCTGCGCAGCGCTGGCACGCGCGCTGGTCGCTGCGAGCGGCGGTGACTCGATCAAACCGCGGGCGTCCACGGTCGGCAGCTTGGTGGGCTCGGTGACGCCGGGGATGAGCCCCTTGTCGGGTCGCACCTGCAGGCCCTTGATGCCATACAGCGCCTCCCAGATGCGGCGCATCGAGTCGCCGGACGTGCCCGAGCCGGTGCCGCCCTGCTCAACCATCATCACGATGACGTAGTCCTCGGTGTAATTGGCCAGCCATGAGGTGGTCTGCCTGCCGTACACCTCGGCGGTGCCGGTCTTGCCGCGTATCGCGACCTTGTCGAGCGGGAAGCCGCCGTACTTCCAGGCCAGGGTGCCGTCCTTCGGGGTGCCCTGCAGCGCGGTGTCCACGTAGTTGATGACCGAGTCGGGGAACGGCAGCCTGTCCTGCACTTCGGGCTTGATGCGGCGCACGACCTTGCCGGACGGGCTGAGCAGGGCCTTGCCGACCCGCGGCTCCCACAGCGTGCCCCCGTTGGCGATCGCGGCGTAGCCGGTGGCCAACTGCATCGGGGTGACGATCGTGTCGCCCTGACCGATGACGAAGTTCACCGAGTCGCCGGCGCCGAACTCGTAGCCATCGATGCAGAACTCCCGGGCGTACACATGCAAGAAGTCGCTTCCGGGCTCCTTGCCCAGCTCGCAGTAGTAGTCCTTGTTCTGCTTCCAGTACTGCATCTGCCAGCGCCGGTCGGCGATCCTGCCCGGCGCCTCACCCGGCAGGTCAACGCCGGTCGTGCTACCGAACCCGGCTGCCTGGGCCGCCTCAACCAGCGGGTCCTTGGTCTCTGCGGTGGCGTCGTCGCCCCCCGCCTTGAGCCACAAGTTGTAGCCCACCCGGTAGAAGAAGGTGTTGCAGGAGACCTGCAACGCTCGGTCGAACCCGATCGACCCGTACGCGCCGGACTCGAAGTTCTTGTATGCGCGGTTGCCGACCGTGAACGATGACGAGCAGTCGAGCCGCGTCGTCGGTGAGTAGCTGTCTGTCGCCAGCGCCCCCATCGCCATGAACGGCTTGAAGGTGGACCCTGGCGCCAGCTGGGCCTGTGTGGGCCGCGACAGCAGCGGCTCACCGGCCCGCTTCGAGTACAACAGCTGCAACTCGGTGTCGCTGATGCCGCCGACCCACACGTCTGGGTCGTAGGTGGGATAGCTGGCCATCGCGACGATGCTGCCGTCGTTCGGGTCGAGGACGATGGCTGAGCCGGACGTCGCCTCATATCGGCGGCCGGTGACCTTGTCGACCGTCTGCCGCGCGCCCAGGATGGTCGTCTTCAACTCACGCTCGACCACCGACTGGACCCGAGCATCGAGGCTGGTGACCAGCGTGTCGCCAGCTCTCGGCGGACGGCTGACATCGGCACCAAGCACCCGCCCCTGCGAGTCCACCGCGATGCCGTCTGACCCGGGCACGCCCCGGAGCCACTTGTCGTACTGCCTCTCGACGCCGGCGCGACCGACCTGTGACTGTGCGGTGACGGTGCGGTCGCCGTCGGCCCTGGCCTGGTCGTACTCGGCGGCCGTAGCAGGCGAAAGGTATCCGAGCACGTGTGCGGCGTTGACGCCGAACGGCTCGGGGTAGTCCCGCACCGGCTGCTGCTCGGCCTGAACCGCCGGGAAATCCTCCCGCCGTTCCTGAATGTCCACCGCGACCCGCTCGTCGACGCCCGAGGCCACCGGCACCGGCTGGTAGGGGGACCCGTTCCAACACCGTGGCGGCGGCGGGGCGTCCTGCGTTCCGCACAGCAGCAGGCGGTCCTCGATGGTGCGCACCGGCTTGTCAACCATGCCGGCGACCGTGCGCAGCAGTTGGTCCTGCTGACGGTTGCGCAGTCGGTCCAGCAACGTGCGATCGACGCTGACCACCCAGGACTGTCGGCTCGCGACCAGCGGACGTCCCATCGCGTCGACGATCAGGCCGCGCTGTGGCTGCACGATGACATCTCGCACCGCGTTGTCGGCAGCCTGCGCCTGATAGACATCGCCGGTGACCACCTGCAGGTACCACAGCCGGCCGAGCAGGGTGGCCATCAACGCGATGACGAGCACCTGAATCACGACCAGCCGGGTGCGGGACAAATCAAAGGCGTGTGACCCGCTCGGGCGGGCGGTGCCGTTCATCGGATCACCATCGGACTGGGGTCGGGTCGAGCCAGCGCCACACCAGCATGGCCAGGGGCACAACCAGCGGCGTGATCGCCACGTCGTAAAGCAACGCAATCGGCAGCACCTCCAGGGTGCTGGCGACGTCGATCCCCGGCTCGGACAACACCAGGCCACTGAGCGCATAGACCGACGTGGCGGCCAGCGACGATACCGCCACCGTGGCAACGGTTGCGACGGCCGGTTGCCGGGCGCCACCGCGTGCCTGTCCCGCTAGCCAGCCAGCTAGGGCCAGTGCCAGCGCCCACCGCCCGGCAATCCCGTCGGCGGGTGGGGCAAGGTCGACGGCCAAGCCGGCGAACAGTCCGAGCACGGTCCCGTAGGCGGGGCCACGCACGATCGCGGCGGCCACCACCAGCAGCAGTGCGAGGTCAGGGACAACACCGGCGATGGACAGCTTGGTGAACAGCCCAACCTGAACCGTGACGGTCACCAGCACCAGCAGCAGCGTGATCAGCGGCCGGATGACGATCACTGTGCTCCCCCCACGGCCCCACCCGATGTGCCGCGCGGCTGACGCGTCCCGGTGACCACGCCGACCACATCGAGCGAGGTCATGTCGGCGAATGGCTCCACGGTGGCGGTCACCGACTGGTCGCCGGCCTTAGCCTGAACCTCACGGACGGTGCCTACGGGCACCCCCGGCACGTACGGCGAGCCGCCGCGAGACCCCCAGGTGACGATCGTGTCCCCGTTGACCGGCACCGAATCGGGGTCGACCAGATCGAGCACCAGCCGACCGTCAGCTCCGAGGCTGCCGTTGCCCCGCAAGAAGCCGAGCTCCATCGAACGGTCGAGCCGGCCCCCGACCACAGAACCGGCGTCGATCACCAGCAACACGGTGGCGGTGTGCCGACCAGCGCGCAGCACCCGACCGACCAGACCGGCCCCGTTGACCACGGTGCGGTCCGTCTTTACCCCCTCGGCGGTGCCGGCGTTGATGGTGACCGTGCGGCGAAAGGCCTGGGCTGGCCCGATCGCCACGACTTGGGCGTTCACCAGCTTGAAGCCGGTGCGATCGGTGATCCCGGCGAGGGCGTCATACTCGGCGAGCCGGTTGCGGTCGACTTCGCCGGTCGCGAGCTCGGCGCGCAAGCCGGCGTTCTCGTCGGTCAGTCGGGTGTTGTCGGCCTGCAGATCGCGCGAGCCAACCAGCAGCGAGGCAAGGTCGGTCACCGGGCGGACCGCGGCATCCGCGCCGGCCTCCAACGGGCCGAAGACCTCGGCGGCGCCGATTCGCAGCGGTTCGACCGCAGAGTCCGGGCGGCCGGTGGCGTCCACCGCCATCAGCGTCAGCGCAATCAAGACGCTGATGGCTAAAGCTGTACGGGTATGCCGGTTTTGGTCCCGGTCGGGACCGAGTGGTTGTCCGGTACGGGCGCGGGATCTGGTGGTGCGGTTGAGCTTGATCGGCCGCACCAGCGACGTCGCAGCCCCCCGCGAGGGAGAGCGCAGCAGCGACATCCCACTACCGCCGGGACTCGGAGACAAGCACCTGTTGCAGGGCGTCGAACTCCTCCACGCAGCGTCCCGCCCCGATCGCCACCGAGTGCAGCGGGTCCGCCGCCACGTGCACCGGCATGCCGCTTTCGTGCCGCAGCCGCTCGTCCAGACCGCGCAGCAAGGCGCCGCCACCGGTCAGCACCAGACCCCGGTCCATGATGTCGCCGGCCAACTCGGGCGGAGTCTTGTCCAAAGTGGTGCGCACTGCGTCCACGATGTCTTGCAACGGTTCCTCCAGCGCCTGGCGCACTTCCGCTGTCGACACCGGCACACTGCGCGGCAGGCCAGAAACCAGGTCGCGCCCGCGGATGTCCGCCTCCGGCTCGCTAGCCAGTGGGAACGCCGACCCCAGCGCGATCTTGACTTCCTCGGCGGTGTGCTCGCCGAGCATCAGGGAGTACTCCTTCTTCATCCACGACACGATCGCGGCGTCCATGTCGTCGCCGGCGGTGCGGATGGACAGGCTGGTAACCACCCCGCCGAGACTGATCACCGCCACCTCGGTGGTGCCGCCCCCAATGTCGACCACCATGTTGCCGGTTGCTTCGTGCACCGGAAGGCCTGCGCCGATCGCCGCCGCCATCGGCTCTTCGATGATGTACACCCGGCGGGCGCCGGCCTGATACCCGGCTTCCTTGACCGCCCGCTGCTCGACGGCCGTCACTCCCGACGGCACACAGATCACCAGTCGCGGCTTGGCGAAGTAGCGGCGTCGGTGTACTTGTTGGATGAACAGCCTGAGCATCTGCTCGGTGGACTCGAAGTCGGCGATCACGCCATCCTTAAGCGGGCGGATCGCAATCATGCCGCCCGGTGTCCGCCCCAGCATCCGCTTTGCCTCGGTACCAACCGCCAGGATCTCCCTGGTGGTCGAGTCCAGCGCGACCACCGAGGGCTCGTTGAGCATGACCCCGCGGCCACGCACGTATACGAGCGTGTTCGCGGTGCCGAGGTCAACGGCCATGTCTCGGCCGAGGAAGCTGTTGCCCACGCGGCCCCCTGGTCGCTTCTGTCTGTCTGAGTGTGATTCTGCCCCAGGCTAGGTGTGCTGGACGAGCCCACCTGACCGCGACACGCCTCGGCGTGTAGCCGTGGCCACTGCCCCAGCGTATCTGGTCGGCAAACCCGGACATCTCACCCGCTTGCACGGACCCCACGGTTTGACCGCGAGCCATTTAGTCGATAATCATTGACTCAATGAAACTTGAGCAGAAATCTGCAGACGTTTCCCGCCGGGCGGCGGTGCACGCTGCCCTCGGCGATCCGGCGCGAGTGCAGATGGTCGACGCGCTGGCCCTCAGCGATCGCTCCCCCGGCGAGCTCGGCAGTCTGCTCAGGCTGCCGACCAACCTGCTGGCCCATCATCTCAACGTGCTCGAGCGGGTGGGAGCGGTGGCCCGCACCCGTTCCGAGCACGACCGCCGACGCACGTACGTACGGCTGGTGCCGGGTGCGCTTGCCGGAGTCGCCGCAGTGCCGTCGGCGGTTGCCGACCGGCTCGCCGAGCTGACCGACGGCCGGGTCGTCTTCGCCTGCACCGCAAACTCTGCACGCTCGCAGTTGGCGGCTGCCAGTTGGCGTCAGCTGACCGGTGGCGAGGCGGCCAGTGCAGGCACCGAGCCCGCAGACCGGGTGCACCCCGGAGCAGTGGCAGCTGCCCGCCGACATGGTCTCGACCTCCGTGGCGCGAGCACCGCAAGGCTGGATGACGTGCTCACCGCCGAGGACCTGCTGGTGGCGGTGTGTGACCACGCCTACGAGTCGCTGCACCGGACCGCTGCCCGCGGCCTTGTGCACTGGTCGGTCGCCGACCCGGTCCCGCTTAACAGCTTAGAGGCCTTCGCTGCGGCGTTCAGCGACATCGTGGGCCGCATCCGCTATCTCGCCGCAAGGGGCACGACATGAACACCTCTCTCAGCACCAGCATCGGATCGCTCGACTTCTCCGCGGCGCTGTACGAGTCCGTGGACCGGCTGGCAGCCGAGTTCGGAGACCGCTACGCCCGGGACACCATCGAGCGGATGGTCGCCTCTTCGTACGAGCAGCTGGCCGAAGGCGCCCGGGTGCCGACGTACCTGCCGTTGATGACCGAGCGTTTCGCTCGTGATCGGTTGCGGGCGCTCGCCAAGCTGGAGGGCCACCACGCCGACGGACTGCCCACCGTGTTGTTCCTGTGCGTACACAACGCCGGACGTTCGCAGATGGCACTCGGGTTTTTGCAGGCGATGGCCGGCGACCGGGTGATGGGCTGGTCCGGCGGCTCCGAGCCGGGTCCCTCGGTCAACCCGGCGGCAGTGCAGGCGATGGCCGAGCGCGGCATCGACATCGCCCGCGAGTACCCCAAGCCGTGGACCGACGAGATTGTGCGTGCAGCCGACGTGGTGGTGACCATGGGTTGCGGTGACGAGTGCCCGTATGCGCCCGGTGCGCGTTATGTCGACTGGCCGCTCGAGGACCCAGCGGGCCAGGGAGTCGAAGCGGTTCGCCCGATCGCCGCCGAGATCGAGCAGCGCGTCCGCGACCTGCTAGTTGAGCTCGACGTGCGCCCGGCTCCGCTCGCGTGAGTGCCGCCGAGGTGGCACCGCTGTCCCGCCGACTGCTGGCCGAGACGGTGGGCACCGCCCTGTTGGTCGCGGTCGTGGTCGGCTCGGGGGTGATGGCGACTGAGCTCACCGACGATGTCGCCGTGCAACTGCTGGCCAACAGCCTGACCACGGTCTTCGGCCTGGGACTGCTGATCTGGCTGCTGGCGCCAGTGTCGGGCGCACACTTCAACCCGGTGGTGACCGCGGTGGTGGCGTTCACCGATCGGCGACCGGTGACTGATGCGCTCGGTTACGTCGCCGCACAGCTCGGCGGCGGTGTCACGGGTGCTCTGCTGGCCAACGGCATGTTTGACCTGAGTCTTTTGCAGCTGTCGAGCACCGCGCGCAGCGGGGCGAACCTGTGGCTGGCCGAGGTCGTCGCCACCACCGGATTGGTGGCCGTCGTGTTGGCCGTGGGCCGGACCGGACGCGCCGAGGCGGCTCCCGTTGTGGTTGCGGCCTGGATCGGCGCCGCGTACTGGTTCACCAGCTCGACGTCCTTCGCAAACCCGGCGGTGACCCTCGGCCGGGTCTTCAGCGACACCTTTGCGGGCATCGCGCCGGCCTCGGCGCCGGCGTTTGTGGCTGCCCAGGCTGTCGGTGGGGTGTTGGCCGTCGTTCTCGTGCGCGGCCTCTTCGGGCCTCAGGAGCGCGCGAGCCAACCCTTTACGGCGGCCACCCACCGGGCCACCGCCGACGGATCCGCGGCGAACCACAGCGACGGCTCGGTCAGCTCGAGCTCCAGCAGCACCGGCACGCCGGACGGGTCGGGCACCAAGTCCACCCGGGCATAGAGCAGGTCAGCACGACCGGCGGGCGCAAGCTCGGCAAGCGCATCGAGCACCCGCTCGCCGGTCGCCATCTCTGCCCGGCTCGGCTCCCGGGCACCGATCTCCTCCAGCGCATACAGGTCGGCGGTGGCATCGGCCCCGGCGGCCAGCAACGCCCCTTTGCGGAAGGCGTGGCTGAACCGGTCGCCCAGCCAAACCAGCCCGGTCTCGCCAACGGTGTCCACCGCATCGATGTACGGCTGCACCATCACCGCTCGGCCGGCGTTCAGCAACTGCTCGGCGTGCGCACGCGCAGAGCTGCCGGCACGGTGCCGCCGGGTGTCCTTGGCGCCAGCGCTGATGGTCGGCTTCACGACCACGTCAGGGGCGAGGTCGTCGACCTCGTCACCGGGCTGGAACCACGACGTCGGCACGACCGGCAGCCCGGCGTCGGCAAGCTGCCGCAGGTAGGTCTTGTCGGTGTTCCAGGCCAGCACGGCAGCGGGGTTGGCGAGCCGGGGCACCGACCGAGCCCAGTCCAGGAACTCCTCGCGGCGCAGCGTGTAATCCCAGGTGGAACGCACCACCACGAGATCGGTGGCGGCCCAGTCGACGTCTGGGTCGTCCCATACCGACGGCTGAGCGTCGATGCCGTCAGCGCGCAGCGCGTCGATCGCGGCTTGCTCGTCGTCGTCACCGTCAGGGACCTCAGCGCAGGTCGCAAGCAGTACGCGGGCAGCGGTCGCGCTCATTCGCGAGCGGTCCGCACCAGCTCACCCAAGGTCGGGAAGAACAGCGCGATCTCCCGGCCGGCCGACTCGGCAGAGTCCGAGCCGTGCACGAGGTTCTCGCGGTTGGACATCGACAGGTCACCCCGGATCGAGCCCGGGGCAGCCTTGCGGCCGTCGGTGGCGCCATTGACGGCACGGACGACCTCGACCGCCTCGTCGCCCTCCAACACCATCGCCACCATCGGCCCGGAGGTCACGAACGCGCGCAGCGGCGGATAGAAGTCGCGCTCGACGTGCTCGGCGTAATGCTGGTCGGCCAGCTCGCCGTCGATGGTGCGCAGGTCCATCGCCACCACCGACAGGCCCTTGGCCTCATAGCGGCCGAGCACCTCGCCCATCAGACCGCGACGTACCGTGTCCGGTTTCAACAAGACCAGTGTCCGCTCACTCATGAGCCGGAGACTAACCAGCGGCCGGACGCTGCGGCACTCCTACCCAGCTCAGGCGGGGTCTGCACGCTGAGCCTTCAGGTCGTCGACCCGGCCGCCGAGCACGATGGCCAGGGCCCACAAGCCGCCGAACAACACCCCCACCACGAACATCGCCCACGTCCAGAACCCGAGCGCCAGCGCCCCGACCTGCACAGCCCAGCCGAGTGCATAGGCCCATCGGTAGCGCAGCAACCCGGCTGTGATCACGGCGAGCAGCGCGAGCCCCAACCCGGCGGCCACAGCCGTCGTGGGATCGATGCCGACCACCTGAATGAGGACGGGCACCGACAGCCCGATCACGATCGCCTCGAAGGTCAACACCGCCGCCGCCATCGCACGCACGTCAGCGCGCCCCATCGGTGATGCCGAGCAACGTGCGGGCCTCGCCGACGGTGACCACCGAGCCGGTCACCAGCACCCCACCGCTGCCCATCGACTCACCGAACGAGCCACCCGCTTCCGCCAGACCAGCCGCCACGTCCAGGGCATCGTCCAGCCGGGCGGCAACGTGCACTCGGTCATGCCCGAAGACCCCCTCGGCGGCCTCACCGATCTCCTCCGCCGGCATCGCCCGTGCGGTGGAGGCCTGCGTGCAGACGATCTCGGCCATCACCGGCTCGAAGGCCGCCAGCATCTGCTCCACATCCTTGTCGGCCATCACCCCGACGACGCCGATCAGTGGGCTGAACGCGAACGCCTCCTGCATCGCCGCCGCGCTGGCGCTCGCACCGTGCGGGTTGTGCGCGCCGTCCAGCACGAAGGTGGGGCTGCGACGGGCAACCTCGAGCCGCCCGGGGCTGGTCACGGTGGCAAAGGCCTCCCGGACGGCATCGGTGTCGAGCTCTGCTCCCCCACCGATGAAGGCCTCCACCGCGGCGATTGCTGCCGCCGCGTTGTGTGCCTGATGCTCGCCGTGCAGCGGTAGGAAGATCTCGTCGTAGATGCGAGCCAGCCCGCGCACGGCGACCACCTGGCCGCCGACACTGGCGACCCGCGACTCCACGCCGAACTCGACCCCCTCACGAACAACACTGGCGCCCACCTCGGCGGCACGAGTCAGCAGCACCTCGGCGACGTCGGCGGACTGCTGGGCAAGCACGCCGATGGTGCCTGACTTGACGATCCCCGCCTTCTCGGTGGCGATGTCGACCGGGTCGTCGCCGAGGTACGCGGCGTGGTCGATAGCGACCGGCGTGACCACGGCCACCTGGGCGTCGGCGACGTTGGTCGCATCCCACGATCCCCCCATGCCGACCTCGACGATCGCGACGTCCACCGGAGCGTCGGCGAACGCCGCGAACGCCATCGCGGTGAGCGCCTCAAAGAAGCTCACCGGGTGCGCGCCGGAGCGGTCGACCACCTCGAGATAGGCGGCAACGTCGCCGTACGCTGCGACGAACTGCTCCTCGCTCAACGGCTCGCCGTCGAGACTGATCCGTTCGGTCATCGACTGCAGGTGCGGGCTCGTGTAGCGGCCGGTACGCAAGCCCAGTGCCCGCAGCAGCGCGTCAATTATCCGGCTGGTCGAGGACTTGCCGTTGGTGCCGGTCAGGTGGATGACGGGGTAGCCCCGCTGCGGCTCACCCAGCAGATCAACCAGACCGCGGATGCGCTCCAGGCTGGGGTCCAACCGGGTTTCGGGCCAACGCGAAAGCAGAGCTCGCTCCACGTCGGCATACAGCGGATGCGGGACGGGGGTCGGTGCGGGTGCGCTGGAGTCGGCCATCGCCTGTGAGTATCCCTCCCACTCCGCGGGCTGCGGATGGCGGTCGCGTCATCCCCTACCCGACCTAACCGCTACCAGTCCGGGCGAAGGTCGAAACCGGACACCCCAACGGCATCGGTGCGGGACGCCAGCACCTGGTGCAGCTGGATCTTGTTGCGCTCGAACGCGAGCCGCGACCCGGCCATGTACATGCCCCAGACACGGGCGGTGCCTATCCCGGCATCTGCCACACACTCGTCCCAGTGCTCAACGAGGTTGGCGCACCACCTTGCGAGGGTCAGGGCATAGTGCTCGCGCAAGTTCTCCTCGTGCCGCACCTCGAGGCCGTTGTCCTGCATGGCGCTGATGATGCGGCCGGACCCGGTCAGCTCACCGTCGGGGAACACGTACCGGTCGATGAACGCACCGGTCGAGGTCATCGCGTTGTCGTGCCGGGTGATGCAGTGGTTCAGCAGCCGACCCCCGGGTCGCAGACGGTCCCGCAGGAACCGGAAGTACGCCGGGTAGGCGCGCAGCCCGATGTGCTCGGTGAGCCCGATGGAGCTGATCGCGTCGAAGCCGGTCTCGGCCACATCGCGGTAGTCGCAGCGCCGAACCTCGGCGCGACCGCCGAGACCCTCGCGCTCGATCGCCCGCTGCGCCCAGCTCGCCTGCTGTGCCGACAGCGTCGCCCCGATCGCCTGCACGCCGTACTCGCGCACCGCGTGCCGGACCATGCCGCCCCACCCACAGCCGACATCGAGCAACCGCATGCCCGGACGCAGGCCGAGTTTGCGGGCCACCAGGTCGTACTTCGCCTGCTGTGCCTGTTCGAGCGTTGCGTCCGCGTCGGGAAACACCGCACAGGTGTAGGTCATCGACGGGCCGAGCACCCGCTCGCAAAACTCGTTGGACACGTCGTAATGACGCTGGATCGCCACCGCGTCGCGACCACGGGTGTGCCGCAGCCCCTCCAGGCTTCGTCGCCAGCGGGGCAGATGCTCCTGCGGCGGCGGTGGCGGCGGCTTGAGATGCCCCCAGCCCACCTGGTTGACCAGCCGCAGCAGCGCCGCGGGTGAGGGCGATACCGCGTCGAAGCTGCCCGAGACGGCCCGCATGAGCGGGTACGGGTCGCCTGGGTGCACACCGCGCACCTCCAGGTCGCCGGCAACATAGGCCCGCGCCATACCGAGGTCACCGGGTGCAGTGACCACGTAGGAAAGGCCACGCTCGTTCGCCAGGTGCACTCTGATGTCGGCATCCGTAGGGCCGGCGCCGCTGCCGTCGAAAGCGGTGAGCCGGAACGGCAGCCCGCGCGGGCTCAGGGCAGCGAAGGCCGTGGCAATCGGTGTCCGGACCGTGGTGGGACTCAGCGTCATCGTCGTTGCACCGCCTTCTCGTAGAGCCCCATCAATCGGGCTGCCGGGTCGTAACGGGACGCGACCTCGGCCCTTACCGCCCCGCCATACATGGTGTCAAAGACCGCGCGGTCGTAGTAGGCGTCGGAGTACAGCGACTTGTGGCCGCCGACCGCGGCGATCTGGTCCTCGATCGCTCGGTTGACGTCACCGTCGGCGGCGCCCGGGGCGATCGGCACGGTGCCCCAGAAGCCCACATTGACGTAGGTGCGACCCGGTTCGAGCGGGTACGCCGGCCACGTCCGGGCGCCGGCTCCGTTGCCGGTTGGCACCTCACGCAGCCGCAACGGGCACAGCCACACCGGTCGCATGCCGACCGTCTGGTCGAACCACCGAAGGAAGTGGGCCAGCCGTTCCACCGGCACCTCGACGTCTTGCACCACCCGTTCGCGGGGTGGGCGCCCACGTCGCCGGTCGACCCGGGCGACGACGCCGAACCGGTGCTCGAGGCCCACCAGTCGGTGATAGACGTCGCTGCGCCGCCAGCGCCTCGGCCACACCCGGCGCACCGTTGGGTGCTGGGCGCCGAAGGCCGCCGAGCACCAGAACCAGTCGGTGTCCCAACGCCAGAGGTAGTCCTCGACGCCGAGCGCATCGTCGGGTCGCTCCCGGATCGAGCGGTAGTACACCTGCTGGCCGGCGTAGTCGCTGGTCCGCGACTCCCACTCCGACCAGCGGCCCAGGCACAGGTACACCTCGTCGGGCGCGAACGCCACCCCGTCGACGAAGTCCACCGGTCGGCCCGCGTACGCCCGGTAGGCGACCACTTGCGCGATGAGCTCGCCGAGGTGGTCGAGGTCACGCGCCCGGACGTGGGTGAGCCGCACGTACGGCGCCACCGGCGCCAGCTCGATGCGCAGCCGGGTGGCGTAGCCGAGCGAGCCGTAGGAGTTGGGGAAGGCCGCGAACAGGTCCGCGTGCTCGCCGTCGGGCCTGGCCGTCACCACCTCGCCTGCGCCGGTGAGCACGTCCAGCTCGAGCACCGACTCGTGCGGCAGCCCGTCGCGGAACGACGTGGACTCGATGCCGAGCCCGCTGACCGCGCCGCCCAGGGTGATCGTCCGCAGCTGCGGGACGACCAGCGGCATCAGCCCGTGCGCCAAGGTCACGGAGACCAATCGCTCGTATGTGCACATCCCCTGCACATCGGCGGTTCGGGCGACCGGGTCGACCGCCAGCACGTCGGTGAGCCCCGACACATCGAGACCGCCGTCGGGCGGACCACCCCGCGGCCGGAACAGGTTCGATGTGGGCTTGGCCAACCGCACCGGGGCTTCGGCAGGCAGCTGTCGATAGGACGCCTGCAGCCGGCGCACGGCCTCAACATGCTGGTCAGGCGGCGCTTGGAGCACGACAGCACGCTAACGGCTACTCCACGCAGCCGCCGACAATCCTCTTCCCACGCCGCCCACATGTCGCCTACCCAGCCCTACCCCACCCTCCCCGGGTGGGCCGCTCCGTACGATGGCGCCCCATGAGCATTCCGCCCGCGTCCCACACGATCCGCGTGCCCGAAAAGCCCGCCCTCGAAGGGCTGGAGGCCGCGTGGTCGAAGACCTGGGAAGAGCAGGGCACGTACCGCTTCGACCGCAGCGCCGAGCGGGCCGATGTCTTCAGCATCGACACCCCACCGCCGACGGTTTCCGGGTCGCTGCACGTGGGGCATGTGTTCAGCTATACCCACACCGACCTGATCGCCCGCTATCAGCGGATGACTGGCAAGCACGTGTTCTACCCGATGGGGTGGGACAACAACGGCTTGCCGACCGAGCGCCGGGTGCAGCAGTATTTCGGGGTGCGCGTCGACGTCGCGCTGCCGTACGACGAGGCATTCGAGCCGCCGGACAAGCCGGATCCCAAGCGCCAGGTGCCGGTGAGCCGGCGCAACTTCATCGAGCTGTGTGAGCGGCTGATCGAGACCGACGTGGCGGTGTTCGAGGACCTGTGGCGCACGCTGGGGCTGTCGGTCGACTGGACTCAACTGTACACCACGATCGGGGACCGCTCTCGTGCTGCGAGCCAGCGGGCGTTTCTGCGCAACCTGGCCCGCGGAGAGGCCTACCAGGCCCAGGCACCCACGCTGTGGGACGTCACCTTCCAGACCGCTGTCGCGCAGGCCGAGCTGGAGGCACGCGACTATCCCGGGCACTACCACCGGGTGCATTTTCACGGCTCAGCGGGACCGGTGGCCGTCGAGACCACCAGACCCGAGTTGCTGGCGGCTTGCGTGGCGCTGATTGCTCATCCCGATGACGAGCGTTACCAGCCATTGTTCGGGCAGACCGTGCGCTCACCGTTGTTCGATGTCGACCTGCCGGTGCTGGCCCACCACGCCGCCGAGCGGGACAAGGGCGCGGGCATCGCGATGTGCTGCACGTTCGGCGACTTGACCGACGTGCAGTGGTGGCGTGAGCTGCAGCTGCCGACCCGTACGGTGATCGGGCGCGACGGCCGTGTCCTAACGGAGACACCCACCTGGATCGATACCGACACCGGCAGGCACATCTACGAGGGTCTGGCCGGCAAGACGGTCTTCTCGGCACGTGAGGCGACGGTCGCCGCACTGCGGGCAAGCGGCGACCTGGTCGGTGAGCCCACTGCCACGCAGCGGATGGCCAACTTCTACGAGCGCGGCGACAAGCCGCTCGAGATTGTGTCGACCCGGCAGTGGTACATCAGCAACGGCGGGCGTGACACCGCATTGCGGGAGCAGTTGGTCGACCGTGGACGGCAGATCGAGTGGACCCCGGACTTCATGCGGCACCGCTTCGAGAACTGGGTCAACGGCCTGAACGGCGACTGGTTGATCAGCAGGCAGCGCTTCTTCGGGGTGGCCTTTCCGGTGTGGTACCCGCTGGACGCGCACGGCGAGCGGCTCACCGGCGAGGTGCTGGTGCCCGACGAGGCCGATCTGCCGATCGACCCGACCTCGGCGGCGCCCGCCGGCTACACCGAGGAGCAGCGGGACATTCCCGGTGGCTTCACAGCCGACCCGGACGTCATGGACACCTGGGCGACGTCGTCGCTGTCCCCGCACATCGTCTGCGGCTGGGAGCACGACCAGGACCTGTACGCCCGCACCTTCCCGATGGACCTGAATACGCATGCGCACGAGATCATCCGCACCTGGTTGTTCAGCCGGGTGCTGCGGGCGCACCTGGAGAACGGGACAGTGCCCTGGGCGCACTGCATGATCTCGGGCTTCGTGGTCGATCCGGACCGCAAGAAGATGAGCAAGTCCCGGGGCAACACGGTGGTGCCCACCGACATCTTGGCCAAGTTCGGCTCGGACGCGGTGCGGTGGCGGGCCGCCACCGCACGGCCAGGACTGGACACCCCCTTCGACGAGGCACAGATGAAGGTCGGCCGGCGGCTGGCGATGAAGGTGCTCAACGTCAGCAAGTTTGTGCTGGCTCAGCCCGGTATCGGCGACGCTGCCTGCGCCGACCTGCATGCGGCCGTGACCGAGCCGCTCGACCTGGCGATGCTGGGGCGGCTACGGCAGGTCGTCGGCGCCGCCACCGAGGCCTTCGACGCCTACGACTACACCACCGCGCTGGATGTGGCCGAGCGGTTCTTCTGGACGTTCTGCGACGACTACGTCGAGTTGGTCAAGGAGCGGGCGTACGGCGCGCGCGGCGACGCAGCGGCGTTGTCGGCACGCGCCGCGCTGGCCCGGGCGCTGCACGTGCAGGTGCGGCTGCTGGCGCCGTTCCTGCCGTACGTCACCGAGGAGGTCTGGTCGTGGTGGCAGGACGGCTCGGTGCACCGGTCGGGCTGGCCGGTCGCCGAGGCCGACCTGCAGACGCTGCCGCAAGACCCCGACGTGCTGGCCGCAGCCGGCGCGCTGCTGGGTGCCCTGCGCGGCTCGAAGTCGGCGGGGAAGGTGTCGATGCGCACCGAGGTGCTCACCGCGACCGTGCGTGGCCCCGCCCCGGTGCTCGCGCTCGCCGAGCGTGCACTGGCCGACGTGCGGGCCGCGGGCAGGGTGAGCGGCGAGTTGCTGCTGACCCCGGACGCCACCGACGGACCGGATGGAGCCGAGGTGCCAGCTGGGGTCCGCGTGGACGCGCAACTGGCACCGACACCCTGACCGTTTCTCCCC
>JACCYS010000300.1 GCA_013696365.1 Nocardioidaceae bacterium | reverse complement strand
ACAGCCAGGTAGAGCGCCACCAGCAGGAAGCCGACCAGCGCCATCCGGGCGGTGAGCCCTCGGTCGTTGCGGAAGCGGGTGTGGGCCATCGTGCTCGCGGTCTCCTGTCAGGCGTTGCCGGTCGTCGACATGTACGACGCTTGGAGCGGTCCCGATGTTCCACGGCCGCCTCGACTGTGCCTCAGCCGGGGATCAGCCCGCTGTCCCCCAACATGGCGGCGACCTCGTGCAGGTCAGCATCGCCGGGTGGCAACACCAGGTCGGAGTCGACCAGCGTGTCGTCAGCAACCGCGGTGCCATGGCTGCGTACCCGGTCGAGCAGCTGGGTGAACGCCGACCCGAAGGCGTCGGCGTCGTCGGCCAACACTGCTGACTCGACCTCAGCGTCCAGCACGTTCAGGGCCTCCAACTCGTCGTCGGCAACCTCGTACTGGCCCTCGGCCATAATCCGGATGATCACCGCTCAGCCCTCCTTGGTGTGCTCGTCGGGCTGCTCTGCCGGAACCTGATCGGCGGCCGAGCCCCCGGCCGGCGCTTCACCCAGCGCCTGCCGCTCGGCACTGCCCAGCTGCTGCTTCATCGCCGCCAGCTCGCTGTCGACGTCGGACCCGGCCGACAATGCGGCCAGCTCGCGGTCGATGTCGGAGTTCGGCGACGCCGAGGCGTCGTCCAGCGCGCCGGAGGCCATCAGCTCATCGATTGCTCCGGCGCGAGCCTGCATCGAGGCTGTCTTGTCCTCCGCGCGTTGCACCGCCAGACCGACGTCGCTCATCTCCTCGGACACCCCGGAGAAGGCCTCGCCGATCTTGGTCTGCGCCTCCGCGGCGGTGTAGGTGGCCTTGATCGTCTCCTTGCGGGTGCGGAATGACTCGACCTTGGCCTGCAACCGTTGCGAGGCCAACGTCAGCTTCTCCTCTTCGCCTTGCAGCTGCGCGTGCTGGGTCTCCAGGTCCTGGGTCTGGGTCAGCAGCGCCGACCGCCGGGTGAGCGCCTCGCGAGCAAGGTCCTCGCGACCAGCAGCGAGTGCCTTCTGCGCCTGGCCCTGCAATTTGTCCCCCTGCTGCTGCAGTTGGTTCATCTGCAACTCGACCCGCTTGCGGCTGGTCGCCACATCGGCCACGCCGCGGCGTACCTTCTGCAGCAGTTCGAGCTGACGCTGATAGCTGTAGTCCAGGGTCTGCCGCGGGTCCTCGGCGCGGTCCAGCGCTGTGTTGGCCTTGGACCGGAAGATCAGGCCCAACCGCTTCATGATGCTCATGGAGGTGTGCCGCCCCTCGTCGATGTCTGGGGTTCCAGCCTACGGGTGGCGGCCCGGGCCTGGGTAGGCTGCCGCTACACCCCGCGCATCCGTCCTCGTCCCGTTAGGTCCCTGAGGTCCCCGTGTTCCGACGCCGTCCCGAGCCTGCCGCCGCCAGCGAAACGTCAGCGGAGACCCTGCAGCGGTTGGAGGCCGAAGGTAAAGGCCGGCCGACCCCGAGCCGCCGCGACGCAGAGGCAGCCCGTAAGGCCCGGCTCAAGCCGCCGCGCACCCGCAAGGAGGTCGCCAAGCGCGAACGCCAGCGGCGCAACGAGGAGCGGACAAAGGTGCGTGAGTCGATGGCCGCCGGGTCGACCCGGCACCTGCCGTCGCGGGATCAGGGGCCTGTGCGCCGCTTCGCCCGCGACTTCGTGGACTCCCGGCGCAACGTGGCGCAGTATCTGCTGCCGTTGTTGATGGTGATCTTGCTGCTCAGCTTCATCCCGCAGCTGTTGGGCGTGCAGGCTGCGGTGTGGGCGTTGACGATCGCGCTGACGACGGTGGACACGATGTGGCTGTACTGGCGTTTCCGTCGCGAGGTGCGACGCCGCTTCGAGCCGAGCCAGATCAAGGGTGCCACCGGTTATGCGTTGTTGCGCAGCAGCCAGATGCGTCGCCTGCGGTTGCCCAAGCCACAGGTGTCGTACGGCGAGAAGCTGCCCGAGCGCTACTGAGCCGGTAGCTTCCCGGGTATGGACTTCAGACACCTCGGCGCGAGCGGCCTCAAGGTCAGCGCGATCTCGTACGGCAACTGGCTGACGCACGGCTCCCAGGTCGAGGAGGAGGCGGCGCTGGCCTGCGTACGCCAAGCCCTCGACGAGGGCATCACCACCTTCGACACCGCCGACGTCTACGCCAACACCGCGGCCGAGACCGTGCTCGGCAAGGCACTGCAGGGTGAGCGGCGCGAGTCGGTCGAGATCTGCACCAAGGTCTATTGGCCGACCGGACCGGGCGGTCCCAACGACTCGGGGTTGTCGCGCAAGCACATCGCCGAGTCGATCAACGGCTCGCTGGAGCGGTTGGGCACCGACCACGTCGACCTTTACCAGGCACACCGCTTTGACCACAACACACCGCTCGAGGAGACGATGGAGGCCTTCGCCGACGTCGTACACGCCGGGAAGGCGCACTACATCGGGGTGTCGGAGTGGAGGGCCGACGAGATCCGTGCGGGGCACGCGCTGGCCCGTGAGCTGCGCATCCCGTTCGTGTCCAACCAGCCGCAGTACAACATGCTGTGGCGGGTCATCGAGGCCGAGGTAGTGCCAACCTCGCAAGAGCTGGGGCTGTCGCAGATCGTCTGGTC
>JACCYS010000293.1 GCA_013696365.1 Nocardioidaceae bacterium | reverse complement strand
GTTATTGGCTGCGCCGTCGTGGTGGTGGGCCTCTGTCGCCTGGGTCCGCTTTGGGCGTACGGAATGCGCGGATGGCGAGCGGTGAGCGCGTCGCGATAAGTCGCGGATGATCGACGGGGTTAGTGGCCGTCGAGGCGCAGGTCGGCGCCGCGACGGCCCAAGAGGGTCTCGGCGCCGGCCTCGACGCCGGGGTCGAAGTCGAAGACCACCGGGTCGTCGCCCCCGCCGATCGCGACCGGCTCCCCCGGCTGTGCCCCAGCCGCCAGCAGCTGATCCTCGACGCCGAGACGGGCTAACCGGTCGGCCAGGAAACCGACCGCCTCGTCGTTGGAGAAGTCGGTCTGCCGCACCCACCGCTCCGGTTTGACGCCCCGCACCCGCCAGATCTCACCCTCGCGCTCAACGCTGAAGTCGGAGTCAGCGACGGCTGGTGGGTGCAAGACGATGCGGGTGGGCTCGGCGGTCGAGCGGACGGCGCGTGCCTCGGCGACAACCTGGGCCATGGCGAACGACAGCTCGCGCAGACCCTCCCGGCTAGCCGCCGACACGATCAACACCGGCAGCCCGCGCGCCTCGAGGTCGGCGCGGACCAACTCCGCCAGCTCGCGAGCCTCGGGCACGTCGGCCTTGTTCAGCGCCACCAGCCTTGGCCGGTCGTCCAGCCCGCCATAGCGCTCGAGTTCGCCCTCGATGACATCCAGGTCGCTGGCGGGATCACGGCCAGGCTCCAGCGTTGCGCAGTCGATCACGTGCACGAGAGCGGCGCAGCGCTCAACGTGGCGCAAAAAGTCGTGGCCCAGCCCACGGCCCTCACTGGCGCCCTCGATCAGCCCCGGGACATCGGCGACAGTGAAGGTGACGTCGCCGGCGGTGACCACCCCGAGGTTCGGCACGAGCGTCGTGAACGGATAGTCGGCAATCTTGGGCCGGGCCCTCGACAGGGCAGCAATCAGACTTGACTTGCCGGCGCTCGGGAAGCCGACGAGGCCCACGTCGGCGACGACCTTGAGCTCGAGCGAGACGGTGCGATGCTCCCCCGGCTCGCCGAGCAGGGCAAAGCCCGGCGCCTTGCGTTTGGTCGAAGCCAACGCAGCGTTGCCCAGCCCGCCACGACCGCCTGCCGCGATGACCAGCGAGGTCCCGACACCCACGAGATCCGCGATTACCGCTCCGCGGGCGCTGCGGACGACCGTGCCGTCTGGCACGGACAGCACCACCTCGGCGCCGTTCGACCCGT
Organism: Nocardioidaceae bacterium; assembly: GCA_013696365.1. Classification (GTDB taxonomy): domain Bacteria; phylum Actinomycetota; class Actinomycetes; order Propionibacteriales; family Nocardioidaceae; genus JACCVL01. The sequence goes on along the minus strand of JACCYS010000293.1, from coordinate 6,538 downwards.
TGCGGTGACTGCCGCTGCCGTGCCCGCCATGACCGCCTTGCCGATGCGACTCGTGGTGATAGTCCACCAACGTCGTCACGCCGGGGTCGACACGCAGCACGACATCGCCGCCGTGACCGCCGTTACCGCCGTCCGGGCCACCCAGCGGCTTGAACTTCTCCCGGTGCACCGAGGCAACGCCGTTGCCGCCGCGACCGCCAGTCACCTGCACGGTCACGCGATCAACGAAGGTAGGTACCGCCACCACACACCTCCGGATCGCGGGTACGGGCGGTTGATGGCTGGCTCAGTCAGCCGCAGGCACCACGTTGATCACTCGACGACCACGACGGGTGCCGAACTCGACCGCGCCGCCGATCAGCGCGAACAGGGTGTCGTCCCCGCCGCGACCGACACCGGCGCCTGGATGGAAGTGCGTGCCGCGCTGTCGCACGATGATCTCGCCGGCATTGACGACCTGCCCGCCGTACCGCTTCACGCCGAGACGCTGGGAGTTGGAGTCGCGACCATTCCTGGTCGAGGCTGCACCCTTCTTGTGTGCCATCTGTCGTCCTCGCCGCTCAGTTGCTGATGTCAGTGACCTTGACCCGGGTGTAACGCTGGCGATGACCCTGGCGCTTCCGGTATCCGGTCTTGTTCTTGAACTTGACGATGGTGATCTTGGGCCCTCGGGTCGCCTCGACCACCTCGGCGGTCACGGCCACCTTGGCCAGCGCATCGCGGTCGGACGTGACGGTCTCACCATCGACCAGCAACACCGCCGGCAAGGTGAGGCTGTCACCCGGCTTGTCGGTCACCTGGTCGATTTCGATGACGTCGCCAACGGCCACCTTCTGCTGTTTGCCGCCGCTGCGAACGATCGCGTACACGCCTGGCTCACTCTCTGCTGGTTGCGGATCGGCTGGGCCCGGACTCGCCGCTGCGAGGCGCCCACACCAACCATCGATTCTACGGACGGGGCCGGGCGATGGTCAAAACGACCACCCTGATCGTACGGGGTCACGGCGTTGGGGCAGGCTCGGGCTGCAGTTCGGATGCTTGATCGACTGCGCCGTCCGTCCCAGCCGGCGCAACGTCGGCAGCGGCTGGCGGCGCTGTCCTGCGGGTGACCCGCTTGCGTGGCGTCCTTTTGCGTGGGGTGATCGCCTCGGGCAGGTCGCCCCCCCGCGGCTGTTCCAACGACGGACGTGGCGCCGCCGGCTCCGACTGCGGCTGCGCGGCCACTGGGGTCTCAGCTGCCGCGCTGTCACCGGCAAGGGCCGGCACCTGCGGTGGATCGGCGTCTGCACTGGCCTCTGGACTGACGTCCGGGCTGGTCTCCGTACTGGTCTCTGTACTGGTCGCTGCACTGGTTTCAGTACTGGTTTCTGGGCTGATTTCTGGGCTGACGTTCGGGCCATCCGACGAAGCGCCGGAGTCGCTGCGAGAACGTCCGCCACGGCGTCGACCGCCACCTCGGCGACCGCTGGCGTCCTCGGACGGGCCGTCGGAATCCGCTGCAACCGGCTCGGAATGCAGCAGCAGCCCACGCCCCCCGCAATGCTCACAAAGCTCGCTGAACGCCTCGACCAGGCCGGTGCCGATCTTCTTCCGGGTCATCTGGACCAACCCGAGCGAGGTCACCTCGGCCACCTGGTGCCGAGTGCGATCCCGCGACAGGCACTCGACCATCCGACGCAGCACGAGATCCCGGTTGGACTCCAACACCATGTCGATGAAGTCGACGACGATGATGCCGCCGATGTCGCGCAACCGCAGTTGACGCACGATCTCCTCGGCGGCCTCCAGGTTGTTCTTGGTGACCGTCTCCTCAAGGTTGCCCCCGGAGCCGGTGAACTTACCGGTGTTGACGTCCACCACCGTCATCGCCTCGGTGCGGTCGATGACCAGCGACCCACCCGACGGCAGGAACACCTTGCGGTCCAGCGCCTTGGCTATCTGCTCGTCCACCCGGTACGCCGCGAAGGCGTCGGAGTCTCCCTCGTGCCGCTGACAGCGCTCAGCCAGGTCGGGCGCAACATGCCCCACGTAGGCGTTGATGTTGTCCCATGCGTCATCGCCCTGGACCACCAGGGAGGTGAAGTCCTCGGTGAACAGGTCTCGGACGACCTTGATCAGCAGGTCGGGCTCGCCATAGAGCAGCTTCGGACCCTGGCCCTTGGCCTTTGCCTTGGTCTCGATGTCGTCCCACCGAGCCGTCAGCGAGCCCACGTCGCGTGTCAGCTGCTCCTCGGTGGCTCCCTCGGCTGCCGTTCGAATAATGACGCCGGCATCACTGGGCACGATCTCCTTGAGCAACGCCTTGAGCCGAGCACGCTCCGGCTCGGGCAGCTTGCGGGAGATGCCGCTGGTGTGACCGTTGGGCACGTAGACCAGGAACCGGCCCGGCAACGAGATCTGCGCGGTCAGCCGGGCGCCCTTGTGGCCCACGGGATCCTTGCTGACCTGCACCAGCACGTGCTGTCCAGACGACAGCGCCTCCTCGATACGGCGCGGCTTGCCATCCATGCCCAACGCCGACCAGTCGACCTCCCCGGCGTACAAGACGCCGTTGCGACCCTTGCCGATGTCGATGAACGCGGCTTCCATGCTTGGCAGTACGTTCTGCACCCGACCGAGGTAGACGTTGCCGATCATCGACGCCTGCGACTCCTGCGCGACGTAGTGCTCGACCAGCACGCTGTCCTCGAGCACGGCGATCTGAGTGAGGTCAGCCTGCTGCCGGACGACCATCTGACGGGCGACCGACTCCCGGCGAGCCAAGAACTCCGACTCGCTCAGGATGGGGGGGCGTCGCCGGCTGGCCTCGCGGCCCTCGCGCCGGCGCTGCTTCTTGGCCTCTAACCGGGTGGAACCGCCGACGCTGGTGATCTCGGACTCGGCCTGTCGACGCTCGCGCACCTTGACAACGGTGTTGTCCGGATCGTCATCGACCGGGTCGGACGGCTCACCCTTGCGACGGCGCCGACGGCGACGGCGGGTGCTTGACCCTGACCCCTCGCCGGCATCGTCGTCCTTGCTGTCCTGCTTGTCCTTGGCGGGCTTGTCCGGCTTTGCATCGCTTGTCGTGGCGTCATCGCTGACGCTGCCAGACTGGTCTGCATCGTCGTTGGTGTCACCGTCGTTGGTGTCACCGTCGTTGGTGTCATCACCGGACTTGCGTCGCCTGCGACCACCGCGGCGACGGCGCCGCCGGGTGCCCGAGCCGCTACCCCCCGCTTCGTCGGCGCCGGTCTCCTCAGCATTCGGCTCAGGTGCACCCGGCTGCGCGGAGTCGTCGCCCTCGTCTTCAGGTTGACCGTCCACAGCAGAATCGGTGACAGCGTTCACGGTCGAGGGATCTGCCGGCTGAAACAGCGGAATGGCGGGCGGACCACCAGCAGGCGCCTGTGGCGACGATTCCGCTGTGCTCACGTCCTCGGTTGTGCCGGGTTGGACGGCTCCCGCAGACTTGGTCGCCCGGCGCCGGCGCGTCGGCGTGGCAGACGGCGCAGCCGAGAACAGACCGCCGGCAGCCTGGGCTGCGCCGTCACCGTCGGTTGGCGCGTCATCGGCGGGCGTGTCACTGACAGGCACGTCACTGGCAGGCGCGTCACTGGCAGCGGGGATGGTCTGCTTGGCTGAACGCTTCGCCGGTCGCTTGGGCGCCTTCGTGGCAGTGGGCACCTGGGCGTCGGCTTCCACGGCCTCGCCGACATCGGCTGCTCCGCTCGGCTCCACCGGCTCGGGGGCCGGGTCGGCCTTCTTGCGAGTGCGTCGCCGGGTTGGCTGTTTGTCCGCTGGGGCCGCGTCGGCGTTCGGACCGGCATCGGCGGGCTGCTGCGTCACCGGCTCACCGGTGGACTCGACCGGTGGCCCGGTGGGCCTGGTCGCCGCCCTGCGCCGCGGGCGCTTGGCCGGGGTGGACGGCTCTGATGTGGGCGGATCCTGTGCCGACGCGTCGCCGTCCACCGCGGGCGTGTCCGGCTGGGTGTTGTCGTTCTCGGTGTCGTCGTTCTGGTCGAGCATGTGCGCTCCTCCACCCCCGGGCGCACTGCGCCGTCGCAGGGGCATGTCATCGCCGCGCGCCCCGAATAGTGTTCTGGTGCGCTCGACGCAAGCCTGTGGTGCCATCGGTCGCCGACGGGTGCCGGACCGAACGGCGACGTCCCCCGAAGTTCGTCGGTGAACGCCCGCAGCAGTCCGCCGCGGTCGACGCGAGCGGCAAGGCACCCACTGAGGGTCAGTTGTCGCGCGTGTCGCGGTCGGCTGCCAACGGATCGCCCACCGTGCCGTCCCGCGAGTCGAGCGGGCCCTGGGCCACGCGCTGCACGATCGGTGCAACGCTGGACTCGAGCCCGGCGACCTCACGTAGCGCGGCGAGGACATCGTCGGGTCGTACGGACGGTTCCCCGTGCCGTACCACCGCATTCAGTATCGCACAGGCCGCCGCCTGCTCTTCGGACACCGCATCGACAGGTGCAGCCGAGGTCGGCTCCGCCGTGGGCAGGGCGCGCAACGACACCACCGCGGCTCGGGCGTCGAATCGTCGCAACCCCCGCTTGGTCATCCGACTCACCTCGATCATCTCGGCGGCCAAGAAACCCGTCACCGCCTGCTCGATCGCAGCGTGCGTCACCCCGGACAGCACCATCGTCCAACGGCTGGCTTGCAGCCGGTCGGCGAGCGCTCCGGGTCCGGCGGCCACTGCGTCGACGACATCCAGCCCGGGTGGCATCGCGGAGTCCAACACCTCCCGCACGGTGCCGGGATCGCATGTCTGGGCCATCGCGACCTCCATGTACTCGGCCTCACTGGCAGCGCCCGTGGGTGCGGCACCGGCATAGGACAGCCGCGGGTGCGGGTTGAACCCCGACGAGTAAGCCACCGGCAACCCGGCCCGGCGCACCGCACGCTCGAACGCCCGGCTGATGTCGCGGTGGCTAGTGAACCGCAACCGTCCACGCTTGGTGTATTGGATGCGCACCCGCTGCACCGGTGGTGGCTGCTGGACGGGTGGCTGCTGCGGAGGTGGTGGCACGCCCGGACACTAGGCGACGAGACGCGGTACAGCAGCATGTGTGCGTGACCACGTCGACCGCCAACACGCCCGGCGCTCCAGCAGCACGCGGTGAACGGGGGCTCGTTTGGGTGGCGGTCGTGCTGCTGGCGTTCGGGTTGAGACCAGCCGTGACCAGCCTCGGCGCGGTGCTCAGCAGCGTCGAGAAGGACTTAGCGCTGAGCGGCTGGGTGTCCAGTCTGCTCACGACCTTGCCGGTGCTGTGTTTCGCCGGGGTGGGGGCGCTGACGCACGCCCTCACCCACCGCTTCGGTCTGCACCGGGTCGCATTGGCCTCGCTGGCCGCCATCGCGATCGGCGGGGGTGCACGAGCTGTCGCCGACGGCGCGGTCACGTTCACCGGGACCACCGCGCTGGCGTTGGCCGGCATGGCGATGGGCAACGTCGTCCTGCCGCCCCTGGTCAAGCTGCACTTCCCCGACAAGATCCCAACCGTCACAGCGGTCTACTCCTGCGCGTTGCTTGCCGGGGCGTCGGTGCCAGCAGGCATCACGGTGCCAGTGGCGGACGCGACCGGTGGCTGGCGGTGGGGCCTTGGACTGTGGGCAGTCGCGGCCGCCGCAGCCGCGGTGCCCTGGCTAGTGCTGCTGCGCGACGACATCCGGGCAGACAACCCAGACGACCCAGAGTCGGCCGCACCCCGGCTGGCTCCGAGTGGCCTATGGCGATCCCCGCTGGCGTGGACGATGGCCGTCTTCTTCGGCACCCAGTCAGCGCAGGCGTACGCGATGTTCGGCTGGCTGCCGACGATCTACCTCGACGCCGGACTGGCGCCGACCAGTGCCGCATTGATGTTGACCGTCGCGACCGCAGTGGCCGCACCGGCGCCGCTGGTCCTGCCGGCTTACGCCCGACGCACCACCGACCACCGCCCGCTGGTCATCGCCTTCGCCGTCCTGACCGCATTGGGACTGTGCGGGTTGCTGCTGGCGCCGACGACCGTGCCCTGGGTGTGGGCGGCCTGCATGGGCCTCGGCGGGGTGGCCTTCCCGTGGTCACTGGCCATGCTCGCGCTGCGCACCCGAACGCCCGCAGGGACAGCGGCCCTGTCCGGGTTCGTGCAGAGCGTGGGCTACCTGTTGGCGGCGGTGGGGCCCCTGGGTGCCGGGCTGCTGCGCGACGCCACGGGCGGCTGGGCGGTCCCGCTGCTCGTGTTGATCTCGTTGACAGTGCCAATGCTGGTCACCGGGCTGCTCATCGCCCGACCCCGCGTGCTCGAGGACGAGCTGGCAGTGGACGCATCGGCAACTGGTCACTGACGACACGCGGTGCGGCGCCTGTGGCGGCGCTAGTGACCAGTTGGCATGGAACCGGCTTAGACCACCGACAGCGGCAACAGGTGTTTGCCGGTCGGGCCGACCTGGATCTCGGTGTTCATCTGCGGACAGACCCCGCAGTCGTAGCATGGCTCCCAGCGGCAGTCCTCCACGTCGCGGCCCTCAGGGTCGAGCGCGTCCTGCCAGTCCTCCCACAACCAGT
>JACCYS010000252.1 GCA_013696365.1 Nocardioidaceae bacterium | reverse complement strand
CGACCTGCTCGGAGAACATGGTGCGGACCTGCCGCGCGGTCTCCCGGTCGGCGGGGTCGTAGATGTTGGTGTTGCAGATGTTGCCGGCCAGCAGCGCCCCGCTCTCCTGCGCCACGCCGCCGGCGATGTCCAGCGCCTGGCGGTTGAGCGGTTCGAGGAGATCCTCCTTGCCGATCAGGCGCAGCTTCTCGCGGTGACCGTAGTAGGTGAACGCCTCCACCACGTCGGAGCCGGCGTGCACGAACTGGCGGTGCAGCTGGCGGATCTCCTCGGGGTGGTCCAAGACGACCTCGGGCACGAATGCGCCGGCTTGCAGGTAGCCGCGCCGCTCGAGCTCGAACAGATAGCCTTCCGCGCAGAGCACAGGCCCCTGCCCGAGCCGGTCGAGCAGGCCGAGGTTGCTGTCGCCGTTACTGGACATCGGACATCTCCAGGGTCGTTGGTGAGGCGAGCTGCCGCTCGTACCACAGGATGAACGACTCGACCGAGTTCTCGGTCACGGCCGAGTAGGGGCCGGGCTCGTAGGCCACTGACCGCACACCGGCGTGGTTGTTCTCGCACAGCTGCCAGTCCTGCTCCGAGGTGGCCTTCCACACGTCGGTCACCCGGTCCAGGTCGAAGTCGACGCCCTCGATGGCGTCGTCGCGGACCAAGAAGGCCAGGTCCATGCGGGTCAACTCCGAGCCGACGGGCGTGAGGCGGGTGGTTAGGGCGTAGTCGCAGTTGGCGTGCGACCACGAGTTGGGCAGCGTGACCACGCGCAGGCTGCCGGTGCCTGCTTCGGTCAGGTCACCCAACAGCGGCGCCACCGGCTGGCCGTCGAGACTCTCGGTGCGGTAGCCCGCTTTCAGCGGCAGGCGGGACACCCGGTAGAACGAGCCGTCCGGGAAGCTGACATCGGCGGGCGCCAGCCCCAACGCCTTCCACCGCTTGTACTCGCGCTCCAGGGTGGCGGCGTAGGAGCCGTTGACGCGGGGATCGCCGTTCATGCCGAGGTCGAAGTTGGACAGGCAGAACTCGGGATGGCCACCGCGGCAGTGGTAGCACTCGCGGTTGTTTTCGACCAGCAGTTTCCAGTTGGCGCGCACGTCGTAGGAGAAGCGCGCGGCCACCTTGGCACGCTCCAATGCGTGCGGCGCCAGCTGCGGCGCGATGGCGTCGGCCGCCGGCTGGAACGGCGGCGGGGCGGGGGACAGGCACACGAAGACCAGCCCGGCCAGCTCCCGCACCGCGATTCCACGTAGTCCGTACGCCGCTTTGTCGAAGTCGTCACCCATCAGCCGAGCGCTGGCCAGGCACCCGTCCAGCGAGTAGACCCACTGGTGGTAGCCACAGACCAGGGCCTTGGCGTGGCCTCGCTCCTGCGTGGCGATGCGCGAGCCGCGGTGGCGGCAGACGTTGAAGTGCGCGTGCAGCACACCATCGGCGTCACGGACGATCAGCACCGACTCATCGCCCACCGAGAAGGCAAGAAAGTCACCCGGCGCCGCGACCTCGCAGCTGTGGCCGGCAAACAGCCAGTTGGCGTAGAAGACCCGGCGCAGGTCCGCGGAGAAGATGTCCGGATCGGTGTAGTAGGGCTGGGGCAGGGTCCGTCCCGGCGTGCGGGCAGGAAGGTCGAGGCTGTCGGCGGGTGGGGTGAGCAGAGCGGACGTCACGGCGGTCAGCTCCAGGGAAACGGTGAGTTGCTGGTGGGATGCAGGCGGCCCTCGGCGTAGCGGGCGAAGCGGAACGGCTCCAGCAGGGCTTGCGGTTCGCCAGTCAGTTCGGCGGCCACCAGCGCGCCGATGCCGATCATCTTGTAGCCGTGGTTGGAGTCGGCGATGACATGCGCATTCTGCCGGAAGGTGTCGAACACCGGGAAGCTGTCCGGGGTGAAGCAGCCGATGCCGCCGGACGGGTCGGTCGAGAACAGCCCGCGCTTGCCCTCGAAGCGCTTCTGGCAGTGCGCGAGCGCCGAGGTCCACATGCGCGCGAAGTCGGCACCCACGACAAAGTCGGGGCTGGCAGGTCCGTAGGGGTCGACTGCCACGTCGTCGACATCGCGGTCGACGACATAGGGCATGGCGCCCCCCTGGACACCCCCGAAGTGGAAGTCGGGCTTGTAGTAGATCCCCCACATGCGATCGGTGATCAGGCTGCCGTCTTCGTCGTCGTGCAGCGGTGCATCGCTGTCGAGGTGGACCACGGGCGGCATCTGGCCACGGTTGTCGAGCAGAAAGTTGGGGTCCACGCCCAATGTGCCTTCCTGCAGCGACCAGTAGGTCCACATGTCGACGTCGTCGAACACGCGACCGTCGCTGCCGGTAACCGTGATCTGCTCGGGCAGCTCCAGCATCCGCCACAGGTCGCGGATCCACGGGCCGACGGCAACGATCAGGTCGTCGCAGGCGACCGTCCCCTGATCGGTCTCGACGCCGGTCACCGCACCGCCGTCAAGACGCAGACCCGTCACGCGAACGCCGCCGGCGATGCGCACCCCCTCGGCCTGTGCTTTGGCCGCCAGACCACGCAGCGAAGCGGTGTTGTTGGCGTAACCGCCGCGGTGCTCGTGCAGCAGGTTGGTGATGCCCTGGGCCTGCCAGTCGGCGAAGATGTCCTGCAGGTAGCTGGCGCACGCCTGGCTGCCCTCGATCAGGGTCGAGGCGTAGCCGATCGCCTGCTGCTCGGCGTGGATCTGCGCGACATCGGCGTGCATCGACTCCGGCGAGATCTGCAGGTAGCCGACCGGATGGTAGGCGAAGGCGTCGGGGTCGGACTCCCAGACGTCCACCGAGTGCGCCATCAGCTCCCGCATCGCGGGCTGGAAGTAGTTGTTGCGCACCACGCCGCAGGCGATGCCCGACGCGCCAGCTCCAACCGACTTCTTGTCGAGCACCAGCACCTGGGAACCGTCGCCTTGCCCGCTGGCCCGCAGGCGTCGCCCGAGGTGCCAGGCGGTCGACAGGCCGTGGATGCCCGCCCCGATGATCACGTGCGGGGCTGCTTCGGGAAGCACTGGCTGCCCCTTTCCTCGCGTCGGTCTGGCGCGTCACGCACCCGTTGGCGTTGCGAACCTATTGCCTGTGCTGGCTCGCAGGGGCATGATAAGCGGCAACTGGCGTTGTCACCATGACAACCGCTGGCCGGATGACCATGGCTGCGCTCAAGCAGCGCAGCGGGCTTGAGACCTTGGGTGGGGTGGCCCGCAACGAGCGGCGCGCTGTGGTACACCCATCCCCCAGTCCCGACCTACAGGCGGCGTGTATGAGCTTCCCGGAGTACCTGGTCAGCAACTATGACGACCTGCTGTTGTCGGCCCGCG
>JACCYS010000249.1 GCA_013696365.1 Nocardioidaceae bacterium | reverse complement strand
GTCGTGGGGCCGAGTCGGACAAGGTGCTCGACGAAGCGGTCGCGCTGCAGGATGCGGGCGCGTTCGCGGTGGTGATGGAGATGGTGCCGGGTGACATCGCCCGCGAGGTGACCGCCAAGCTGACGATGCCCACCATCGGCATCGGCGCGGGGCCCGACTGTGACGCTCAGGTGTTGGTGTGGCAAGACATGGCCGGACTGCGCACCGGTGCCGCTCCGCGGTTCGTCAAGCGCTACGCAGACGTGCACGGGGTGCTGCTCGAGGCAGCGCAGACGTACGCGCGCGAGGTCGTCGAGGGGTCGTTCCCGGGTCCCGAGCACACGTTCAACTAGCCCCTGCTCGCTCGCCCACCAACCCCGTCCGGGCGGGTCGGGTCAGATGCCGGTGAGCCGCACCCCGGTGTGGGACTTGTAGCGCCGGTTCGCCGCGATCAGGTTGGCGGTCAGCGCCTCCACCTGACCGGCGTTACGCAGCCGTCCAGCGAAGACACCGCGCATCCCGGGCACCAGCCCCGCCAGCGCGACAACCGCGTCAGCGGCCGACCGGTCGTCGCCGAGCACCAGCACGTCGGTGTCCATCGACGTGCGGTCACCATCGAGCAGCAAGACAGCCGAGACGTGGTGGAACGCAGCAACGACCCTCGAGCCCGGCAGCAACACCTGCGCCTGCTCGGCGGCGCTGCCCTCATCGACGGCCAGCGCGTACGGGCCGCGCTCGTCGAAGCCGAGCGGGTTGACGCAGTCGATGACGATCCGACCGGACAGTACCGGTGCGAGCTCGCGCAGCGTGTCTGCATGCGCGGCCCACGGCACCGCCACGAGGACCATGTCGGCACCCGCCACCGCCTCGACATTGACCGTACCGGTCACATCGCCAGCGGCACCGCGAGTCAACCGAGCGGCGAGCGCCGCCGCCTCGACGGCCGCCGCACCCGCGCGCTCCCCGTCGCGCGAACCCAGCCGCACCGCGAGACCGGCAGCGGCGAACCGCGCGGCCAGCCCGCGGCCCTGCGGGCCGGTGCCCCCGACGATGGCGATCTGGGTGCTGGTGGCGTCCATGAGGGGCGACCATAGGCCTCAGTCGGCGTCGTCGTCCCATGCCGGGTCGTTGTCCCAGCTCTCGTTGCGCTCGGCCACCTTGTCCAGCGCCCGCTCCGCGTCGGCACGAGAGTCGTACGGGCCGAGCCGGTCGGCGGCTCGACAGCCGTCGTCGCCTTCGACGGTGTGGTGGGTCAGGCAGAACCAGTACGTATCAGCCATGGGCGTCATCTTGCACCCAGGGCGGCTTCTACACTCATTGGATGCCTCCCACCGCACCAGCTCGAGGGGTCGCGCTGCTCCCGCACTCGGTCTCGCCGCGGCGATCGGTGCCCGCCGGGATCGTGCGGCCCGAGTACGTCGACCGTCCGGCGATCACGCCGTACGACGGGCCGGACGTGCAGCCGCCGGAATTGATCGAGCGGATCCGCGTCGCGAGCCGGCTCGCGGCCCGTGCGTTGGATGCGGTGGAGGCTGCCATCGCACCCGGGGTCACGACCGACGAGCTGGACCGGGTCGGGCACGACTTCCTGGTCGAGAACGACGCGTACCCGTCGACGCTGACCTACCCGGGCAGCGGCAACAATCCCTACCCCAAGTCGCTGTGCAGCAGCGTGAACGAGGTCATCTGCCACGGCGTCCCGGACAGCCGCCCGCTCGAGGACGGGGACATCGTCAACATCGACATCACCGCCTACCTGACGATCGACGGCGTGGGTGTGCACGGCGACACCAACAAGACCTACCTGGTCGGCAACGTCGCGGAAGAGGACCGGCTGCTGGTGGAACGCACCCGCGAGGCGCTGGCGCGCGCCATCCGGGCCGTCAAGCCGGGTCGGCGGATCAACGTGATCGGACGGGTGATCGAGGCGTACGCCAAGCGCTTCGGCTACGGCGTGGTGCGCGACTTCACCGGGCACGGTGTGGGCCCGGCCTTTCACACCGGGCTGATCATCCCGCACTACGACGAGCCGCGCTTCGACACCGTGATCAGACCCGGCATGACGTTCACGATCGAGCCGATGCTGACGTTGGGCACCATCGAGTGGGACCTGTGGGGCGACGGCTGGACGGTCAGCACGAAGGACAAGCGACGCACCGCGCAGTTCGAGCACACGCTGCTGGTAACCGACGTCGGTGCCGAGGTGCTCACGCTGTCCTGACCCAGGCTGTCACTAGCCGTTCACTGGTCAGCCACCCATAGCACGCATACCGGGCACCTTGTGCGACCTGACTGGGCGGTGACGGCCGGTGCACGACCGGCTCTTCCTTGTCTGAGGCGCACATGACACGGTCACACACACAGCGCCGGGTGAGAGCCATCGGCGCGGCCACCCTCGCCACGACGCTGACCGCCACCGCGGTCGGCGGGGTCGCACAGGCGGGCAAGGACCGCAACGCACGGGCAACGCCGACCACGACTGTGCAGCCGTACCTGAAGCCGACCGCGGTCGGGGTGAACATCACGTCCCACCTGACGGTCAACGACCTGTCCACCGAGGACGGTTACGACATGGTCGGGATTCCGGACGGTCTCGGTGCGTATGCGAACAAGAAGAACCGCGCGGTGGTCATGATGAACCACGAGCTGCGCGATGACGAGCTGCGCGATGACGAGCTGCGCGATGACGCGGGCATCGAGCGACGACACGGCGAGCGGGGCTCGTTCATCTCGCGCATCGTCATCGACCCCAAGACCGGCTCGGCCGTCAAGGGCCGTGACCTCATCGAGGACCGGGTCCGGTACTGGGACTACCAGACCAAGAGCTACTCCGACACCCCTGGAGCACCCACCGGTGCGGCCTACGGCCACACGCCGGAGTTCGCCCGTTGGTGCTCTGGCTTCCTCACCGAGCCGGGCCAGCTGCTCAACGAGTCCACCCAGCGCGGCGCCCACCGTCCGGTGTACTTCGCCAATGAGGAGAACGGTGACGAGGGCCGCGTCTTCGCCGTCCGCAAGAACGGCACGGTCACCCAGCTGCCTCGTCTCGGCCTGCTGTCGTGGGAGAACACTCAGGCTGCGCCGAACCAGACCGACACCACCGTGGTGATGGGCAACGACGATGCCAACCCCGGTGAGCTGCGGGTCTACGTCGGCTCCAAGCGGCCCGAGGGCTTCCCGGAACGTCGCGCCGGCTGACCAACGGCGACCTGTTCGTGGTCGACACCGTCAACGAGGCGGTTGGCACGGACGCGGAGTTCCGCGCCACGTACGCCACCGGCGAGTCTGCACGGGTCCAGTTCGGCGCCGGCGAGACCATCGACACCACCAAGAACGGTGCTGCCCAGAACCTCGAGGCGGCCGCCAAGGGCCTGTCGTTGAACCGGATCGAAGACGGTCACTTCGACCCAAACGACAAGAACGACTACTACTTCACCACCACCGAGGGCGGCGACACCACGCCCAACCCGGACGAGCCGGCCGCCCCGCGCGACGGTGGCGGTCTGTGGCGGCTCAGCTTCGACAACGTCGAGCGGCCCGAGCTCGGTGGCACGCTGACCCTGCTGCTCGACGGCTCCGAGGAGCCGTACCTGTCCAAGCCCGACAACGTGACCATCGACGACGAGCACAACCTGCTCATCCAGGAGGACCCGGGTGGCAACGACCACATCGCCCGGATCATCGCCTACAACATCAAGACTGGTGAGCGTGGCGTGCTAGCGCAGTTCGACCCGGCACTGTGCGGGGGGCACCAACCCGGCGGGGACGACACCCGACGAGCGGGCCCCGGCTGACTACCGACGAGGAGTCCAGCGGCATCATCGCCACCGACGAGCTCTTCGGTGATGACACCTACCTGTTCGACGCCCAGGTGCACTCGAGCAAGGGCTTGCCACCGGGCACCGGTCCCGGCACCGTCGAGGAGCTGGTGGAGAACGGCCAGCTGCTCAGCATGCAGGTCGACGACTGGCCGGGGGTCTACACGATCGACTGAACGGTAACTACGCCTGCGGGCCGTGTGGCGTGGCGGACCCTTCCTTGAAGTGGTCGCCCGCGGCCCGCAGCCGCGTTCAGAAGTGACGGATGAGCACACCAGAAGTGACGGATCGCCGCACCAGAAGTGACGGATCGCGGGGGTGGGGTTAGGCGGGGGCGGGGGTGTCCTTGTCGCTCACGCCGGCGCTGTCGAAGGTGGCGACGTCATGCAGCACCCGCACGGCGACCTGGACGAGCGGCAGCGCCAGCACGGCGCCGGACCCCTCCCCCAGCCGAAGGTCGAGGTCGACCAGTGGGCGCAGGCCCAGTCGCGCGAGCGCAGGCCGCGCGCCCGGCTCCGCGGACAGGTGACCCGCGACGAGCGCCCCGGTGACCTCGGGGGCCAGCGCCTGCGCCACCAACGCCGCCGCAGCGGCGATCACCCCGTCGAGCACCACCGGCAGGCCCAACGCAGCGGCGCCCAGCATGAAGCCTGCCAGGGCCGCGTGCTCCAGCCCGCCGACGGCGGCGACCACCCCGACAGGGTCTGCCGGGTCCGGCCGGTGCAGCGCCAGCGCGCGTCGTACGACGTCCACCTTCCGGGCCAGCGTCTGCTCGTCGACTCCGGTGCCCCGGCCGGTAACCGCGGCAACGTCGGCACCGGTGAACACCGCGATCAGCGCCGCCGACGCGGTGGTGTTCGCGATCCCCATGTCACCGGTCAGCAGCACCTTGTTGCCAGCGGCGGCGAGGTCGCGGGCGACCTCGATGCCGGTCTCGAGCGCGAGCACCGCCTGCTCCCTGGTCATCGCCGGTTCCGCGGTCATGTCCGCGGTGCCCGCCCGTACCTTGCGGGGCAGCAGCCCCGGCACCGGGTCCAGCGTCGCCGCGACGCCGACGTCGACTACGCAGACCTCGGCGCCGACCTGTGCGGCCGCAGCGTTGATGACGGCACCGCCGGCCACGAAGTTCGCCACCATCTGCGCGGTGACCTCCTGCGGCCAGGGGGTGACGCCCTGGGCGTGCACGCCGTGGTCGCCGGCGAAGATCGCCAGCGCCGCGGGCTCAGGCAGCGGCGGCGGGCAGGCGCCGGCCAGGCCCGCCAGCTGCACCGACAAGTCCTCCAGCACCCCGAGCGAACCGCGGGGCTTGGTCAGCCGGTCCTGCCGTTCATGTGCCTCACTGATGGCCGCCGGGTCAAGCGGTCTGATCGCCGCGAGCGTGTCGTTGAGCAGGGTCACGGGTTCCTCTCCGGGAAGGGCACGGTTGCCCCACCGTTCGTTGTGGACGGCCCAGGCGAGCGGCCGTCGGTTGGCCCATCCGGCGAGCGCGAGCTCGGGGGCGGGTGGAAAGGCATCGACATAGCCGATGCAGACGTAGGCCACAATCTCCACGTGTTCGGGCAGGCCGAGGCACTCGGCGAGCTCGCGCTCGTCAAAGAAACTGACCCAGCCCACACCGAGACCCTCCACCCGGGCGGCGAGCCACAGATTCTGCACGGCGCACGCGGTCGAGTACGTCGCCATCTGCGGCTGGCTGTGCCGGCCGAGCACATGTCGCCCCCCGCGCGTGCGGTCACAGGTGACGACGACGTTGAGCGAGGTGTCGAGGATCGCCTCGACCTTGATCGTCCGAAACGCCGTTGCCCGGGCGGTGGGCAGCGTGGCGGTATAGGCGGCTCGCTGTTGCACCGAGAGGTCGTGCACCCGAGCTCGCACGACGGGGTCACGGACGAGCAGGAAGTCCCACGGTTGGGAGAGCCCGACGCTGGGGGCCTGGTGCGCGGCCGCCAGCACGCGGGTGAGCACGTCATCGGGGACGGCGTCGTCGCGGAAGCCGTTGCGCACGTCCCGCCGGTTGGCAATCACCCGGTACAGGCCCTCTCGGTCGGCGGGCTGTGGCGCGGGAAGAGTCGAACTCATGCGAGAACCTGCCGAAGGGCGTGCACGAAGGCACTACTGGTCGGCCGGTCCCGGACCGCGACCCGCATCCAGTCGCCGCCGAGCCCGGGAAAGGTGTCCCCGCGGCGGACGGCGAACCCCCGCGCACGCAGCACGGTGCGCACCTGCAGCCCGTCCGGGACGTGCAGTAGCAGAAACGACGCAGCCGCGCCGGGGACGACCTCGACACCGTCGACCCCCGCCAACAGCCGCTGAAGATATGCCCGGTCGGCGCTCAGGTCACCGGCCCATGCGTTCGCCTCGGCGGTGGCTTGCTGGCCGACGCAGGCGGCCATCGCGGCGAGTGCGGGCGTCGACACCGGCCACAGCGGTTGGGCGACCGCGAGCCGCTCGATCACGTCGGGGGCCGCCAGCAGGTAACCGCAGCGCAGCCCGGCCAGACCCCACGTCTTGGTCAGACTGCGCACCACGACCAGACCCGGCAGGTCGCGGTGAGCCGCCAGCGACTCGGGCTCGCCGAGCACGCAGTCGGCGAAGGCCTCGTCGACAATGACGGTGCGCCCGGGGCGGGTGAGCCTGACGAGAGCGTCGGCTGGGTGCAGCACCGAGGTCGGGTTGGTCGGGTTGCCGATAACCACCAGGTCCGCGTCGGCGGGCACCTCATCGGGGTCCAACACGAAAGGCGGCGCCAGCAGGAGCCGCGCGACGTCGTGGCCGGCGGCGCGCAGCGCGCCCTCGGGCTCAGTGAACTGCGGGTGCACGACCAGCGGGCGCTCGGGAGCCAGCGCACGCGCCAGCAACACGAACGCCTCCGCCGCCCCGGCGGTCAACAGCACCTCAGCGACCGGACGCCGGTGCCGCTCTGCGACGGCAGCGCGGGTCGCGGCCTGGTCGGGATAGGTCGACAGCTGGTTCAGCGAGTCGGTCAGGACCCGCCGCAGCCATCTGGGCGGCGGACCGAGCCGCACGTTGACCGCCAGGTCGACAAGGCCGGGGGCGGTCTCGCTGTCACCGTGGTGACGCAGGTCCACCGGCTGCTCGGTCCGGAGGCTCATGGATGGGTCGGCTGGTGGTCGTGCGGATGCCCGTTCGCGTGGTCGTGCCCGTGGTTGTGCCCGTGATCGTGAGTGGGGTCGTCCGGGTGGTGGTGCGGCGTCTGCGGCGCCCCGACCCGGTCGGCAACCCCCGGCATCGCGATCCGATAGAGACAGGTGTCGCAGTTCATCCGGATGTCGCCGGCCAGAGCCTCGTGATAGCGCTCCACCACCAGACCCGCGAGCTCGTCACAGTCACCGAGCAGCCCAGCGACCCGGATGTCCATCTCGGCGTGCTCTGCTGCGTACGCGGCCGACTGGTCGACCACCCGGTCGGGGAGCACCCCGGCGAACAGGAAGTACGGCGCCACCACGACCCGGCGGGCCCCCAGCAACCGGGCCCGCTCGAGCCCCGCAGGCACCGACGGCTCGGCCAGCGACACGTATGCGGTCTCCACCCCGGTATAGCCCCGGCCCTCCCAAAGCAGCCGGGCAACCTTGGCGATCTCGGCGTTTGCGTCCGGGTCGCTGGACCCGCGCCCGACCAGCAGCACAGTGGTGTCGGTGCGGCCGGTGGCGGTCGAGTCCGGCTCGGCGAGTGCCGTGTCGATCCGCTGCTCGATGATCGACAGCAGGGCGGGGTGCGGCCCCAACGGGCGACCGTAGGCATAGCTGAGGCCGGGGTAGCGCACCCGCTCGCGGGCCATTGCACCAGGAATGTCGCCCTTGCCGTGCCCGGCCGCAGCCAGCATGAGCGGCAACGCAACGACGTGGCGGTGCCCGGCGTGCACCATGTCACCGACGGCTTCGGTGAGCGGAGGTGGCGCCAGCTCGATGAAGCCGCCGCCGACGTCGATCCCGTCGCCGGCAAGGTGGCGCCCGACTCGGGCCACCAACTGGTCGAACTCGGCGACGCCGGCCGTGCTGCGGGTGCCGTGACCGACGATGAGCAGGGGCGGGGAGGTCATGAAAGCTCCTTGTAGATCAGCGCGTTGACAGCGGCGGCGGCGACCGCCGAGCCACCCTTGGCCGAATAGTTGCTGACCGCGGGCAGCCCGCTGCCGCGGAGTCGTTGCTTGGACTCGACCGCACCGACGAAACCGACCGGCAGGCCGATCACCAATGCCGGCTGCACATGCAGGTCGAGCACGGCAAACAGTGCGGTCGGTGCACACCCCACCACCCATACCGCCCCGGGACCCACCTGCTGCCAGGCGGCCCGGATGCCTGCCGCCGACCGGGTCTGCCCGGCTGCCGCAGTCGCACCGCGGAGACGGCAGACCACGCCCAGACCGGTGATTCCAGCTGCCACCATCTCCACGTCGGTGACCACCGGTCGCCCGGCCGCCAGCGCTGCCGCCCCGGCCGCCAGCGACGGCTCCGCACATGCCAGGTCGGTGGCGTACTCGAGGTCGGCGCTGGCGTGCACGACCCGCTCGACGACGGCGCGGTGCAGCGGGCCCAGGTGGGACAGGTCCACCTGGCTGCGCAAGATCTGGTACGACTCCTGCTCGATCGGGTGCACCGTGCGCGACTGGTTGCCCGGGCTCATCCGACACCCTGCCCGTAGCGCCGCTCGAAGCCACCCAGCCGCCAGCTCACCGCTGCGACCACCCAGGCACTGACGAACATCGCGACGATCATGTAGCCGAGCACCTCGAAATGGTCGCCCAGCCTGGCATACGGGCGCAGCGGCTCAGCGACACCGTAGAAGTCGACCAGCAGCCCGGACAGATACACGGTGCCGACGAACGTAGCCACCACGACCGTCATCGCGGTGGTGGCGATGTTGTAGTACAGCTTGCGCGCGGGGTTGCGGAAGGCCCACGAGTACGCCCGGGTCATCAGCAGGCTGTCGGCGGTGTCCAGGGCGCTCATCCCGGCCGCGAAAAGCAGCGGCAGCGTCAACACTGCCAAGGCAGGCAACGCACCGGCCGTCGCGGTGCTCGCCGATAGCGTCAGCAGGGTGACCTCCGAGGCGGTCTCCAGCCCGAGC
Source organism: Nocardioidaceae bacterium (assembly GCA_013696365.1). Lineage (GTDB taxonomy): Bacteria > Actinomycetota > Actinomycetes > Propionibacteriales > Nocardioidaceae > JACCVL01. The sequence goes on along the minus strand of JACCYS010000249.1, from coordinate 9,254 downwards.
CCGAACAGCAGGCCGATCGGGAACATGTGCCACGAGGACCGGATCATGGTCCGCGCCCGGCCACCGAGCATCCGGTTCATCAGCCCCCGGTTCAGCAGCTGCAGCTCAAGCTCACGCTCGTCCAGACGACCGGCTCGCAGCTGGCCCCACAACCGCCAGATGCCTGCCAGCACCGCAGCGTTCAGCCCGGCCACCAACAGCAGGAACGTCATCGCGGTCGCCGAGGCGATCACCTCGCCGTACAAGCGAAAGGCCGCCACCGAGCTGCCGGACGCCGCCCCGGCGGCGAGCGCGACGACGAACGCGAGCACCAGCACGACCGACGAGTGCCCCATCGCAAAGAAGAACCCCACCCCCACCGAGCGGCGCCCGCGCTGCAGCATCAGCCGGGTGGTGTCGTCGATGGCGGCGATGTGGTCGGCGTCGAAGGCGTGCCGCATGCCCAACGCGTACGCCAGCGTGCCGGCGCCGGCAAACGTGGTGGCCGCGGCGAGGTTGGTGCTGTAGTAGAAGTGCAGTGACCAGCCGACCACATGCATGGCCGCGATCACGCCGACGATGCCGGACAGTCGCATCCGCTCGGCCCGGGTCCAACGGCCGTACGACATCACCGGCGAGGTTGTGGCGGTCACTGCCATCCTCCACTCGTCTGTGCGGGAACCATCTCGATCACGTCGACCGGGCACACCTCGACACACTCACCGCACCCGGTGCAGTGGTCGAGGACGACCAGCCGGCCGCCTGCCCCCTGCTGGTCGACCCAGGGCCGGATCGCGTGCACCGGGCAGGTCAACAGGCAGGCGCCACAGCCCTGGCAGGCGCCGATCGTGACGGTCATGACATCCACCGGTACCCCCTCGGGGTGACCATCCGGCCGGCCACGGCGCGGGTGTTGGTGCTGCCGACGATCACCACACTGCGCATGTCGACCACCTCGACGTCGAGGTCGGCCAGCGTGGTCAGCAGCACCTGCTCGTCCGCGCGGGTGGCTTCGCGCACCACCCCGACCGGCGTGGTCGGCGGGCGGTGATCACGCAGGATGTCCAGCGCCAGCGGCAACTGCTGGCGGCGGTTGAGGCTGCGCGGGTTGTAGAAGGTGACGACGAAGTCGCCGACCGCAACGGCGCGCACCCTGGCCTCGATGGCCTCCCAGGGGGTGTGCAGGTCCGATAGCGACACGACCGCGTGGTCGTGACCGAGCGGGGCCCCCAGTAGCGCCGAGGCAGCGAGGTTCGCCGTGATTCCCGGTATGCCCACGATGTCGATGTCGTCGCCGGCGAACTCCAACGCCGGGCTGGCCATCGCATAGACCCCCGCATCCCCGGAGCCGACCAGCGCCACCGACCGGCCGCTACGCGCCGTTGTGACGGCCTCCTGCGCACGCGCCTCCTCGTCGCCGAGGCCACTGGCCAGCACCTGCGTTCCTGGCCTCAGCAGGTCACGGATCTGGTCGAGGTATTGGTCGAGACCGATCACCACCGACGCGGAACGCAGCTCGGCGATTGCCCGCGGGGCCAGCAGGTCGCGGGCTCCTGGGCCCAAGCCGACCAGCGTGAGCCGTCCTCGGGGTGCGCGGCGGGCCACCGCGACCGTGGCCATCGCCGACTTGCTCTTGGGCACCAGCAGGTCATCTGCACCCGCGGCCACCAGCGCCGCTGCTTCGGCGACGCTGGGGGTGCCGACGGCGGCGAGCGGGGCAGCGCTCGGGTTCGGCACCGTGACGGACGCGAGCCGGCTCGCCGGAAAGGTGCTCAGCGGCAGGCCGAGGCGGTCGGCAAGGGTGACCAGCCCCACCTCGTCGGCCTTGTCGTGCACCGTGGCCAGCGCACCCACCGATGACACCGACAGCCCTGCCTGCACCAGTGCCGCACCGATCAGCTGCTCAACCTCGTCCGCGCTGACCCCACGGCTGGCACCCATACCGACGACCAGCGACGGTGGTCGCAGCAACACCGTATGCGGGTCGGCAGGCAACAGCCGGTCGGTCACCACGATCCGGTGCCGGGGCTGGTCCGGCTTGGATTGGTCAGGCTGCACCGCAGTGCCAAGCAACGCGGGAAGCGGCCAGGCGACATCGACCTGCACCTGCACCGGCTCCTGGTCGAGCAGGGCACGGCTGACCGCGGTCACAGCACCCTCCACCGGCAGCCCGAGCGTGTCCAGCCCAGGGACCCCGGTTACGTCGGTCGCGGTGGTGATGACCGGCGACGCACCGAGCACCCCGGCAACCTGCTCGGCGAGGCGGTTGGCGCCGCACCCGGCAGCTGTCCCGTCGCGGTGCCCGCCAAGCAGCGCAACGGCATGCCGGCCGGCCTCGTCGACGCACACCACCGCGGGGTCTGAGCGCTTGTCGGCCAGCAGCGGGGCCACCAACCGGACGGTGGCGCCGGTGGCGAGGAAGCACACCAGCTGGTCGCACTCGTCCCACGCTCGGCGGATTGCGTCCGCCGTCGGCCCGTCATAGCAGCGGGTCGAGTCCGGCCAGGCCGCGACCAGCCGGGCCGCTGCTGCGGCCCCGGCCGCGGTCACACTGACCAGCCCGATCACGATCGCACCCCGCACACCACGATCACCGGGTTTGTTGCCGCCAACCGGTGCGCGCCATCGGGCAGCGCGGTAAGCCGCGACGCCTGCAACTGCACCCCGTCGACTGAATAGTCGGCGGCCGCCAGCGCGTCAAAGGTCGGGCCGACGCGTTCTAGGGCAGCCAACGCGACCACCACCCGTTGCGGGGACCGTGCGGCAACAGCCGCCACGACCGACGGCCCGCCGCCACCCACGAAGACCGCATCAGGATCGGGCAGCCGGTCGAAGACCGCCGGAGCGTTCCCGATCATCACCTGCACCTCAACACCGAGGCCACGGGCGTTGGCCTGGATCCGGCTGCGCTGCTGCTGGTCGCGCTCGACGGCGACCACCGCCGCGCCGAAGCGGGCACACTCCACCGCGACCGACCCGCTGCCCGACCCGACGTCCCACACCAAGCAGCCCAACCGCGGGGCCAGCCTGGCCAGCACCCATGCCCGCACCTCAGCCTTGGTGATCATCTGATCGCGGTGGTCGAAGTCGGTCTCGTCCAGAGCCCAGCCCCCCTCCAGCGGCCGGGGGCCGGCCACCCAGCCGGGGGCGGCGTCGACAGGACGCGGCTCGTCCAGCACCAGCACCACGTTGGGCTCCCGCCAGTCGTAGCGTTGAGCTGCCTCGGCCGGGGACAGCCAGGTCACCCGCTCGTCCGGCTCACCGAGCCGCTCGCAGACCACCAGCGTGCGGGAGGTGTCGGCGACCGCCCGTGCGACCTCCGCGGGCCCGGTCACCGTGTCGGTGAGCACCGCCACCGGTGCCACCGCACGGCAGGCGGCCAGCGCCCGCCGCGGGTCCCGGCCGTGTGCCGAGACCACCAGGGCGTCATCCCACGGGGTGCCGGTGCGGGCGAACGCCAATGCAACCGACGACACGGCCGGGTGCACCACTGGCTGCACACCAGCGGCCCGCAGCCGGCGGACGATGCCGAACAGTCCGGGGTCGCCGGAGGCCAGCACCACCGCATCGCCGTTCTTGTCGCCGTCGTGGCGCAGCACCGCGGCCACCGCCGGACGCACGTCACCCATCACCACGGTGGCCACCCCGTCGGGCAGCGTGACCTGGTCGAGGTGACGCTGGCCGCCGACGACCAGCGACGCGGCCTCCAACGCAGCCGCCGCGGGCTCGGGCAACGGGGAGGCGTCGCAGCCGATCACGGTGATCACGCGGCGCTCACCCACTCGGGCCGGGATGCGCCGACGACGCGGCGACCGGTGAAGTCGACCATCGCCACATCGGCGCTCAGCCTGCCCTCGCCGGCGCGCAGCAGCACGCCGCGTACGCGGGCGCACAGCTCGTCGCCGGCAGCGCGCAGCAACCCCTCGCGCTCCCAGATCTCGTACGCGTGCCGGCCGGTGTTGGCGGCTGCGACCTCGTCGACGACCAGGTCGCTGCCACCGGAGGCCCGGGTGATCTCGCCAAGAAAGCCCAGGTCCACCTTCGACCGGGTGTAGTGCGTCATCAGCACCCCGGCGGCCAGCTTGGCGAGCTTGCCGGCCATGCCGACGAACACCACCCGCTGCAGGTCGACGCTGAGCGCGCGCCGGATCGCAGCACCGGTAAAGTCCCCCACCTCGACGAAGCAGACCTCCGTCAGGTCGGGCAGCAGCGCCATCGCACCCTTCTCCGTACGGCCGCCGGTGCACAGCACGACGGTGCGCTCGCCCTGTGCGGCCATCACCGACACCGCCTGCTCGACGCTGGCCCGCCAGGAGGCGGTCGAGAACGGTCGGACGATGCCGGTGGTGCCGAGGATGGAGATGCCGCCGACGATCCCCAGCCTGGCGTTGGTGGTCTTGCGGGCCATCTTCTCCCCGCCGGGCACCGAGACGGTGACCCGCATGCCGCGCTCGGACAGGTCGACCACCTCCGCCACGGCCTGGGTGATCATCGCCCGAGGTGGGTCGGTGATCGAGGGGCCGCCGACCTCGAGGCCAAGTCCGGGCTTGGTCACCACACCGACCCCCTCGCCACCCTCGAGGACCATGCCTGGCCGGTCGTGTTCGCACACGGTCACCGTGAGGTGCGCCCCGTGGGTGACGTCCGGGTCGTCACCGGCGTCCTTGACGACGACCGCGGTGGCGCGCCCAGCGGCATAGGTACACGACTCGACCGCGAAGCTCACCCGCTGCCCACTGGGCAAAGCGACATCGATGGTGTCTCGGGCACGCTGGTCGAGCAGCGCGCAGGCGGCCGCCTTCGCTGCCGCAGACGCACAGGTGCCGGTGGTCCAGCCGGTCCGCAGCGCCTTGGGACGCACCTTCGCGGTGCGTGGCAGGTCCGGCTCGCGCAGCTCCGGTTCTTCTTCTGGGCCCACGTCTGACCCCTCGGCTGGGCGCTTCGTCATCGCCGGGACTCCCGCAGCGAGCGCCGTGCCTCGCGGTCGGCTCGACGATAGCCGTGGAAGTGCCCCGGGTGGTACAGGTGCGAGCGGGTGCCCTCGGCGCCCAGCGCGGGGCCGACGAGGAACAGCGTGTGCTTCCACAGCTTGTGTGCCTTGACGGTCTGTTCCAGCGTCTCGATGGTGCACTCGACGATCAGCTCGTCCGGCCAGGTGGCCTGGTAGGCGACCACCACTGGGGTGTCCGGGGGGTAGCCACCCTCGAGCAGCTCGTCGCAGAGCTGTCCCGATCTGGCGGCCGACAAGAACAGCGCCATCGTGGTGCCGTGCCGGGCGAGGTCGCGGACCTCCTCTCCCGGCGGCATCGGCGTCTTGCCGCCGCCGAGCCGGGTCAGCACCACCGACTGGGCCACCTCGGGCACGGTGAGCTCGCGATCGACGATCGCGGCGACCGCCGAGAATGCGCTGACGCCGGGCACCGTCTCGTGCGCCAACCCCAGTGCGTTGCACAGCTCACGCTGCTCCTGCACGGCACCCCAAAGCGCGGGGTCCCCAGAGTGGATGCGCGCCACCACCAGGCCGTCGCGGATCGCACGCTCGTACAGCGGCTGCACCCCCTCCAGCGGGAGCGCGGCCGAGTCCACGATCTCGGCGTCGGCACGGGCGTGCTGCAAGACGTCGGCGTGCACCAGGCTAGCGGCCCACACCACCACATCGGCGGCGGCGATCACCCGGGCGGCACGCAGCGTGAGCAGATCGGCGGCACCCGGGCCTGCACCCAGGAACCAGACCTTCGCGGCGGTGTTGTCGACTGTCACAGCTTGCCTCCTCGACGGTCACGGCGGGCGGGCACCATCAGTGTGGACAGGTACGGCGCCGCACCGGTGTGCTCGTCGACGGGGCCGACCTCCTCGCCGGGCAGGCCGAGGCGCTCGCCGTACACCGCATCGGCCAGCCGGTCGGCGTCGCGAAGCACCTGCAGCATGTCGTCCAGGTGTCTGCCGCCCTTGTAGGCCACCACCGTGTCGGCCGACTCGAGCGCCGCACGCAACCGCTCGACTCCGGCGGTCAGCGGCACCAGCGCGAGGGTCTCGGTGCCCTCGCACAGCACGGTGCCGCTGCGCGCGGCCAGGTCCTGCATCGCGGTGATCCCCGGCACAGACTCGACTGTGACGTCTGGCAGCCGGGAACGGACGGTCTGCGCGAGATAGCTGAAGGTCGAATAGACGTTCGGGTCGCCGATAGTCGCGAAGGCGACGGTCTCGGCTCCGTCGTCGTATGCGGCGACCACGGCGTCGGCGGCAGCCTCCCAGGCCGCCTCACGGCGGGGGGTGTCCTGGCGCTCGTTCAGCGCAAAGACAGCCCTGCGCACCCGGTCGTGGTCCAGATGTGCCCGGACGGTCGCCTCGGCGTGCCCCTGCTCGCCGGCATCCATCACCGGCACCAGCACGACGTCGGCGCGTTGCAGCACGCGCACCGCCTTCACTGTCACCAGCTCGGGGTCGCCCGGGCCCACACCGACCCCGACCAGGATTCGGGTTGGGGTGCGGGCGCTCATGCTGCCGCCGCCACGAGCCGGCGCGCGGTGCCCGGGTGCGCCGCCCAGTGCACGTGCATGTAGGAGGCGTGCACTCCCTGCTGCACGAACCCTTCGCTGCGCCCGTCGAGCGTCCAGGCCGGGGTGGCGCCGTGGCCGGGCTCGACGGTGGTGCGGTGGAACTCATGCCCGTGCACGGTGGTGCCGGCGTCGGCGAGCACCGAGTCGGTGGCGGCCCGCGCCTCTCGATAGCCGAGGGTGAGCCGCGGTGTCATTGTGCCGACGACGTCCAGCACCCCGCACATGGGTAACCCGTCAAGCTCGGCGCCTAGATAGAGCAGCCCGGCGCACTCGGCCAGCACCGGAGCACCGGACGTCGCAAGCGCCCGGACGTCGCCGCGCAGTCGCTCGTTGGCCGACAGCTCTTCGGCGTACATCTCTGGGAAGCCGCCGCCGATCACCAGCGCCCGGGTGCCGGCCGGCAGCGACTCGTCGTGCAGCGGGTCGAAGACGGCCACCTCGGCGCCCGCGGCCGCCAGCAGCTCGGTGGTCTCGGCGTAGGAGAACGTGAACGCCGGCCCGCCGGCGACCGCCACGGTGGTCACCGCACCCGCCGGGGGGCAGCTGGCCGGTTCCCAGGCGGCGCCCGGCAGCGGTGCGGATCCGCGTGCAGCGGCCAGCACCCCGTCCAGGTCGACCGAACCGGCGACCAGTTCACCGAGGCGTTCGACGGCGGCGACGGCGTCACGCGCACGCTCCGCGGCGGGCACCAGACCGAGGTGCCGTGACGGGGTGCCAACCGTTGCGTCGCGGCGCAGCACACCCAGCACCGGCACCGCTAACTCATTCAGCGCCGCGCGCAGGATGTCCTCGTGGCGCTGCGACGCGACCTGGTTGAGCACCACACCGGCCAACCGGACCGAGCGGTCGTGGTCGCGGAACCCCTGCACCACCGCCGCCACCGAGCGACCCTGCGACGAGGCGTCCACGACCAGCAGCACGGGGGCATCCAGCAAGCGGGCGACGTGCGCGGTCGAGCCGTACGACGTGCTGCCGCGACCGTCAAACAGACCCATCACGCCCTCGACGATCGCCACGTCGGCGCCGGCCGCGCCGTGCAGGAACAGCGGGCCCACCCGCTCCTCACCGCACAGCACCGGGTCGAGGTTGCGGCCGGGGCGGTCGGTGGCCAGCGAGTGGTAACCGGGGTCGATGTAGTCCGGGCCCACCTTGTGCCCAGACACCACCAGGCCTCTGCGGCGCAGGGCGGCCATCAGTCCGGTAGCCACGGTCGTCTTACCGTGACCGGACGCGGGTGCGGCGACCACCAGTCGCGGGATGCTCACCATTCGATCCCCCGCTGCCCCTTCTGGCCGGCGTCCATCGGGTGCTTGACCTTGGTCATCTGCACCACCAGATCGGCGGCTTCGACCAGTGCCGGGGCGGCTCGCCGACCGGTGATCACCACGTGCTGCTGTCCGGGCCGATCCCGCAGGGTGGCGACGACGTCGTCGACGTCGACCCAGCCCCAGTCCATCGGGTACGTGAACTCATCGAGCACGTAGAAGCGGTAGGTCTCGGCGGCCAGGTCGCGCTTGATCTGCTGCCAGCCTTCGAGGGCGTCGGCGGCGTGATCGGTGTCGGTGCCCTGGCGGCGGGTCCAGGACCAGCCTGCCCCCATCTTGTGCCAGCTGACCGGGCCGCCGGCGCCGCTCTGCGCGTGCACATCCCCGAGCGCGCGCAGCGCTGTCTCTTCGCCGACGCGCCACTTCGCACTCTTGACGAACTGGAAGACACCGATCGGCCAGCCCTGGTTCCATGCCCGCAGAGCCATCCCGAACGCGGCCGTGGACTTGCCCTTCATCTCGCCGGTATGCACGACGACGAGGGCACGGTTGCGTCGCTGCCGGGTGGTCAGGCCGTCGTCGGGGACGGTGCTGGGCGTTCCCTGGGGCATCAGGCGACCTCCTTGAAGGTCCGAACGGATTGGCTGAGCGTGTCGGCTGCCAGCTCCCCGAGCTGCAGCACCGAGCCGGTCAAGGCCTGCGCCAGCCCGGCTGCCAGACCGAGCCGGACCGGCCCAGCCTCACAATCCACGACCACGGCGGCGACACCCGCGCTGGCCAGCAGACCGGCTGCCCGCTGTGCGTGCTCGACCGGGTCGCTGGCGCCGGGGCGAGCTGTGGCACGGCCGTCGGTGATCAGCACCAGCAGCGGACGGCGATGTGGGTCGCGCAGCCGCTCCACCCGCAGCACCTCGTGCGCCTGCAACAGTCCGGCCCCGATGGGCGTTCGCCCGCCGGTGGGCAGCCGCTCGAGCCGGCGGGCCGCCGCATCCACCGACGAGGTGGGTGGCAAGGCGACCTCGGCCGACTCGCCGCGGAAGGTGACGAGCCCGACCTTGTCCCGGCGCTGATAGGCGTCCAGCAGCAGTGACAGCACGGCGCCCTTGACCGCGCGCATCCGTTCCCGGGCGGCCATCGACCCGCTGGCATCCACCACGAACAGCACCAGGTTACTCTCGCGCCCCTCGCGGCGGGCCTCGCGCAGGTCGTCCCGGCGCAGCACCAGCGCACCACCGGGGCCGGTTCGGCCACGACCGTGCTGGTGCGGTGCAGCGGCCGCCACCGTGGCCCCCAGATGCAGCCGGGTGATCCGGCCGACGGACCGTCGGGCGCTGGTGGTGCGTCCGGTGTCGGTCTCGGCCCGCGATCGCCGGCCGGCAGCACCAGCACCGGTGCCGGGCACCTCCAGCCTGCGGGCACGGAACGGCTCGGCGGCCGGGCTCACCTGGTC
>JACCYS010000227.1 GCA_013696365.1 Nocardioidaceae bacterium | reverse complement strand
GGTGACCTGACGGTGCTCGCGGCGGCGCTGGGCGGCCTGGACCCCTACCTGCTGGTGGGCAACCTCGGCACGCTGGTCGCAGTGGTCGTGTTCTTCCAGTCGCGCGCACGATTCGCCGACGACTCGTTGGACAGCATCGCCCCGGCCCAGACGTCGATGTCCGCGGTGCTTCGCAACGGGGCTAAGGAGACGTCCTTCGTCATCACCTGGGTCGCCTTGACGTATGTGGTTTACGAGACCGCCGTCGGGGTCACCGGCTTCAACGCCGCCAGCCTTGCCGGCGTCGGGGTGGCGGGCGTGCTGGTGGGTGCCGTCGTCGGACTGGTCCCTGGTTGCGCAATCCAGATCGTCTTCACCGGACTGTACGTGGCCGGTGGCCTGCCGTTGCCAACACTGCTGGCGAACGCTGTCAGCCAAGACGGCGACGCGTTGTTGCCCCTGCTCTTCACCGATCGCCGAGCCGCTGCCGCCGCGACAGCCATCACCACAGTGCCCGCACTGGTCGTCGGGTTGGGCGCACTCGTGCTGCTGGGCTGACACCCGCTGGTCGGCCTGCGTGCCGCGCTCAGGTCGTCGGCGACACGATCCCGTAGTCGTGGATCTTGCGATAGATGGTGGCCCGGGACATCTCCAGCGATCGTGCGGCCTTGGCCTTGTTGCCGTGGGCGTCGACCAGACTCTCGACGATGGCATCACGCTCGATGCGCTCGAGTGGGCTCAGTCGTCGCCGCCCGACCGCCCGAGCCTCCGGTGGCAGATCCTCTGGCTGGATCTGGCCGGTGCGGCGATGCTTGACCACCTGCCGCAACATCTGCAGCACCTGCTCGGCGTTGCCTGGCCAGGACAGCCGCATCAGCATCTGCATGGCCTCGGGTGAGCAGGTGAGTTGGCCACCGTGCCCGAGCCGGGCCAGGAAGTGCGTCACCAACGGCTGCAGGTCCTCCAGGTGCAGCCGCAACGGCGGCACCTCGACGGTGCTGGGAAACAGACCCAGCAGTTTGGCGATCGCTGGGCTCTCGTGCGCGGGCTGGCCGAGTGTGACGGCCACCCAAGGGCCGCCTGTGGAGGCGCGGTCCTCGGAGTCCTGCAAAGCGGCCGACAGCGATCTGGCCTGGGTGCTTGTCAGAGTGTCGACGTGCGAGATGATGATGTTGTCGGCGTCGCCGATCGCCCGGCGCAGCCTTTCGTGCCACCCGGTGTCGCGGGCAGCCTCGGCGGCATCGAGGACACTCAACCGCCCGACGGGCTGCCGGCGCAGCTGGACCGCCCTCAACAAGGCGAGTTTGCCCACCCCGCCCTCACCCTGCACGGCAACCCACTCGGCCGACCTGAAGAGCCGCTCGACCTCGTGACAGGCACGAAGCCAGGGTGGTGCCGTGCCCACCAGGCCTGGCAACGGGTTGGCCACGTCGGTCACCGTGCGGGCGATGTGCCGACCGGCTGGCTCATCCAGCTTGACGTGCACGACGATGCCGGACGGGTGTTCCCCGTGTCCGACAGGTCGACAGTGCATCCGTGCGCGCCGACCGGTGGGCAACTCGATCACGATGGGTCCGCGATAGCCGGCCGTCAGGGCCTCGCCAGCCTGCGCGAGCATGGCCGTCTGGTCGCCTGGCGTGAGAGTGGTACGCGCGAACTCATTGAGCATCACCACCTCTCGGTCGAGGGCAAGGACGGCTCCCGCCATCCGGCGGCAGGTCCGCAGATACTCCTGGAACAGGTCCAGCTGGTTCGCACCGGCGTCGGCGAGCATGGCCTGCCGGATCTGCTCGGCGGTGGTCTTGGCCAGTGTCAGCAGCAGTGAACCGGCGTCTCGCCGCCAACAGGTGAGATCGATCGCCCCGACGGTGCGACCGGATATGGGGTGCTGGATGGGGACGGCGGCGCAGGCCAGGTTCTCGAGGTCCTCTGCGTAGTGCTCGTGCCCGAAGACGTGCGCAGCGCCGCCAACCTCGAGCGCCGTACCGATCCCGTTGGTGCCGACGAACTGCTCGGCATAGCTGAAGCCCGGCGCCAGCTGGACGCTGTCCAGATGCCGCTCAAACGCGCTGTCACCGGTCAACCTGCTGAGCACCAAACCGCTGGAATCGGTGAGAATGGCGCTGACCGGCTGGCCATCCAGCTGCTCGCGCAGCGTACGCAGCACCGGCTCGGCGCTCGTGGTCAGCGGGGTATCGCTGTTCGGCGTGCCGCAGTAAAGCTGGTGCACCTGATCTGCGGCCACTTTCAGATCGCGCGAACGCTGCCACGATGCAAGGATCGAGCCGCGCACCAACCCGGGCAGCACCGGCTCGGCCGTCAAGAATCGCACCCGACTGGCTGCGACATCGGCACCGTCGGTAGGCACCGGCGTGTCAGTGGGCATGGCTGTCACAGCCTGGCTCACCTCCGTTGCTGTCTCGGCGTACGCCTTCGCACGATAGGCCCCCGCAACGGCCAGCGGTAGTGATCGCGGCGCCGGACCTGTCTCAGATTGAGACTCCGCACGTCATGGCCCCGCGATACACCGGTCGCATGGCTGCACCAGACACCGCCGAGGCAGAGACCTACAACCCGTGGAGCGTCGTCAACCTCGTCTTCACGCACTTGGCGGACGAGGGGCTGCATCCCGTGCTGGGTGAGACCGGCGACCCCGGCCAGCCCGCCCGCGACCTGTTGCGCGCGCTGGGCATCCAGCCGGACCCTGAGGGCAACCGTGACACTGCGCGGGACGTCAAGGTGCAGCTCGCCGAGATCCGCGCCGCCGTGCTGGACGAGCGCTGAGCTGAACGTGCAGTGGCGTGCGTCTCATTCTGAGACCGGCGAGGCAGTGACAGCGGGGTTTCATGGAGATTGCTGGACCGTCTCACGCCAGTGACGGCCTACCCCGATTCGAGGAGTGCAGATGAGTCGCCAGAGCGTTGCCAAGGCGCACGAGAAGATTCAGGAGTTGGCCTGGGAGCCGCTCTACCACGAGCCGGTCTCCCAATACGGCACCGACTACACCTTCCAGAAGGCGAAGAAGCGGGACCCGCTCAAGCAGGTTCTCCGGTCGTACTTCCCCATGGAGGAGGAGAAGGACCACCGCGTCTACGGAGCGGCCGACGGAGCGATCCGCGGCAACATGTTCCGCCAGGTCGAGGAGCGCTGGCTGGAGTGGCAGAAGCTCTTCTTGAGCATCATCCCGCTGCCGGAGATCTCGGCGGCCAGGGCGATGCCGCTGCTTTTCAACACGGTGCCGAACCCCGCGCTGCACAACGGGCAGGCCATCCAGATGATCGACGAGGTGCGGCACTCGACGATCCAGCAGAACCTCAAGCGCCTGTACATGAACAACTACGTCGACCCCGCCGGCTTCAACAACAGCCTGCGGAACTTCCAGAACGACTACTGCGGCACAATCGGCCGGCAGTTCGCCGAGGGATTCATCACCGGTGACGCCATCACCGCGGCGAGCATCTACCTGACGATCGTGGCCGAGACGGCGTTCACCAACACGCTGTTCGTGGCAATGCCGGCCGAGGCCGCCGCCAACGGCGACTACCTGCTGCCGACGGTGTTCCACTCGGTGCAGTCCGACGAGTCGCGGCACATCAGCAACGGGTACGCGACCCTGCTGATGGCGCTCGCCGACGAGGGCAACCACCAGCTGCTCGAGCGCGACCTGCGCTACGCCTGGTGGAACAACCACCGGGTGGTCGACGCCGCGATCGGCACGTTCATCGAGTACGGCACCAAGGACCGTCGCAAGGACCGGGAGAGCTACGCGGAGATGTGGCGTCGGTGGATCTACGACGACTACTACCGCAGCTACCTCGTGCCGCTGGAGAAGTACGGCCTGGTGATCCCGCACGACCTCATCGAGGAGTCCTGGAACCAGATCTGGAACAAGGGCTACGTGCACGAGGTCGCCCAGTTCTTCTGCACCGGGTGGCTGGCCAACTACTGGCGCATGGACCCGATGACCGACAAGGACTTCGAGTGGTTCGAGTACAAGTACCCGGGCTGGTACGACAAGTACGGCGCCTGGTGGGAGAACTACAACCGGCTGTCGATGCCGAACGGGCACCACCCCA
>JACCYS010000225.1 GCA_013696365.1 Nocardioidaceae bacterium | reverse complement strand
GGGGTGGTGGTGACGACCGCCTGCCCGGCGCCGTCGGGGGCCGCACGCGCCTGCCAGCCCGGCATCTGTTTCACCTGGTTGCACGCTTCGCACATGCCTTGGCCGTTGTCGGCGCTGGTCGACCCGTTCTCCTGCGCCGAGACGACGTGGTCGGTGTGGCGGACCGGTGCGTCGCACCATGCGGTGCGGCAGGTTTGGTCGCGCAGCACCAGGAACCGGCGCATCCCGGTGGGGAACAGCCGGCGCCGTGAGTCCATCGCGACCAGCGCACCGGTGTCGGGGTGGCGGTACAGCCGGCGGACCCACACCGGGGTGGTGTCGTCTGCGGCGAGGACCAGGCGGCGGGCCAGCTCGGCCGGGATCGGTCCGTATCCGTTCAGCTGGGCCGGCTCGTCGGCGCCGGCGTCGTGCCGCGGGTCGGCGCCGGCGACGCGATAGCCTTCGCCTTCGCCTTCGTGGTCCGGGTCGGGGTGGTTGTGGTTGCCGAGGTTGAACAGGGTGGTGTCGGTCATCATCAGGTCGACCTCGACCGGCACCGAGTCGGCGGCGGCTTGTCCGGTGACCCGCTCCACCAAGGTGTCGGCCATCAGCTGCCCGCGGCTCCTGGGGTCACCCTGGGCGCGCAGGCTGTCTGCATGCCGCACCAGCGCGGCGTACGCCGCCGCGCCTTGGGCGGTCGGGATCAGCGCGGTGAGCCGGCTCATCACCTCCGGTGCCGGTCGCAGGCTGACCCGCCGGTCACGCTGGGCGCCACGGATCCGGGCCAGGTAGCCGTGCGGGTCCAGCCGGTAGGCCAGCTTCTTCGTCTCGGCCTCCACCTGATGGTCACCGAGTCGGCCCAGCTGGTCGGCCAGCGCGGTGTCGACCGCGGCCCGGTGCTCTCGGCTCAGCCAACCGGTTTCGCGGGCCACGATCATCGCCCGCCACTCGCTGGTCTGCCCGGCCTGCAGTGCGGCCAGGGTGGCCGGCAGCTCGGCGACCAGCAGCTGCGCCCAGCCGGTGTAGCGGTTCGCCCGGGCCGGCGACTCGCGCCGGGCCAATCCCACCTGCGCGGCGATCCCACGCCCGACCTGCTCCGCCGGCATCCCTGCCTGGCGCTGTGTAGCCCGCTGAGATGTTACGAATCCGGCGGTCACACTCGCCTGCGCGGCCGCGGCCGCCGCCTTCAGCTGCTCCAGCAGCCGGATCTGCTCCACCCGCTCCGCGTCGTCCACCGAAGCGTCCAGCCGACCCAACCCGGCCACCAGCGCGGCCAGCCGGCCGGTCGTCAGGACCTCGGCGTCTACTTCGAACATACAAGCGACTCTAGAGCAAGCCACCGACAGCCAGCCTCGGTGATGCCTGCCCGAGCTGGCGATGCCCTGCGCCGGCGTGCCACGATGAACGGGCCTGTTCCCGTACGACGAAGCCGAGGCCACCGGAGTCCCCATGGATGCGATCACGACCGTTCCCGCTCCGGTCAACGAGCCGAACCTCTCCTACGCTCCGGGCAGCGCCGAGCGGACCGCGCTGGAGGCGGTGCTGAAGGAGCTGCAGACCACCCAGCACGATCTGACCGCCACCATCGGCGGCGAGAAGGTCAATGGCGGCGGCACGGAGATCCCCGTCGTACAACCGCACAACCATCGCCACGTGCTCGGGGTGCTGAGGAACTCCACCCGCAGCGATGCGCAGACGGCGATCGACGCCGCGGCCGCGGCCGCACCCGGGTGGCGGGACATGGCGTTCGACGACCGGGCCGCGGTGCTGCTGAGGGCCGCCGACCTGCTGGCCGGGCCGTGGCGGGCCAGGATCAACGCCGCCACCATGCTCGGGCAGTCGAAGACGGCCTGGCAGGCCGAGATCGACGCGGCCTGTGAGCTGATCGACTTCTGGCGGTTCAACGTGCACTACGCGCAGCAGATCCTGCGCGAGCAACCGATGGCCAACTCGCCCGGTGTGTGGAACCGGTCCGACCACCGCCCGCTCGAGGGCTTCGTCTACGCGATCACGCCGTTCAACTTCACCGCGATCGCCGGCAACCTGCCGACCGCGCCGGCGCTGATGGGTAACACCGTGGTGTGGAAGCCGACGCCGACCCAGCAGCTCGCCGCGCACCACACGATGCGTCTGCTGGAGGCGGCCGGCCTGCCGCCCGGGGTGATCAACATGGTGACCGGGGACGGTGCCGCCGTCAGCGAGATCGCGCTGACCGATCCCGGGTTCGCGGGACTGCACTTCACCGGCTCGACACGGACGTTCAAGCTGCTCTGGCGCACCATCGCCGAGCACCTCGACGCCTACCGCGGCTATCCGCGGATCGTGGGGGAGACCGGCGGCAAGGACTTCGTCGTGGTGCATCCCTCGGCTGACCCGCGCCCGATCCCGACCGCGCTGGTGCGGGGTGCGTTCGAGTACCAGGGGCA
>JACCYS010000217.1 GCA_013696365.1 Nocardioidaceae bacterium | reverse complement strand
GTGTTCACCGAGGCCGCGGAGATGGGTGTGCTGCAGTGCCACCTCTCCGGCGGCGAGCCGCTGCTGCGCCGCGACCTCGTCGACCTGGTGCGCACGGCCGCCGAGCTGGGTATGTACACGAACCTGGTGACGAGTGCGATCGGGCTCTCGCGCAGCCGCGCGGAGGGGCTGAAGGAGGCCGGCCTCGACCACGTGCAGATCAGCGTGCAGGCCGACGAGCCTGCCACCTCCGACCGGATCGCCGGCATCCCGTCGTTCCAGCGCAAGCTCAAGGCGGCCGCCGTGGTAAAAGACCTGGGCTGGACGCTGACGATCAACGTTGTGTTGCACCGGCAGAACATTGACCGAGTCGCCGACATCATCGCCCTCGTCGATGAGCTCGACGCCGACCGGGTCGAACTGGCCAACACCCAGTACTACGGCTGGGCGTGGCTCAACCGCGCGGCCCTGCTGCCAAGTCGGGAACAGCTCGCCGGGGCCGAGGAGATCGTCCGCGCCGCGCGCGAGCGCTTGGCGGGCCGGATGGAGGTCGTGCACGTCCTGCCCGACTACTACAGCGACTACCCCAAGCCCTGCATGGGCGGGTGGGCCGCACGTCAACTCACCGTGGCCCCCAACGGCGACGCGCTCCCCTGCCCGGCCGCGCAGACCCTGCCGCTGCCCCGCGCGAGCGTGCGGGAGGACTCCCTGGAACGGATCTGGGACGACTCCCCGATGTTCACCGCGTTCCGCGGCACTGGCTGGATGAAGGACCCCTGCCGGACCTGCGACCGCCGCGAGCTCGACTTCGGCGGGTGCCGCTGCCAGGCGTTTCAGCTCACCGGAGAAGCCGCCCGTGCCGATCCGGTCTGTCACCTCTCGCCCGACCACGCGATCGTGGCCGAGGCCGTGGCGGCGGCCAACGCCGGGACGAGGGGGGACGCGGAGGCGCTTGTCCCACGTCCGCACCGCGGCTGAGTCAGTCCATCTCGATCGGGGCTCCCCCGAACGCGACGAAGCTCAGGACCCAGTAGGTGACGTACAGCGCCAGCAACACAAAGCCGTGCCACCGCTGCAATCGGCCGGTGTAGAGGAAATACACCGCGACGCCGGTCACCACGATGAGCGCGAACAGATGCCACGTGAGCACATCCGGGCCGACCGTGATCGCGCCGCCGGCGAGAATGATGACGCCGAGCTTCCCCGTGACGGAGAAGACGACGCTCCCGATAACGTTCCCGATGCCGAGCTCTGGCACACCCTTCCGGATGGGTTCTACGGTCAGGAAGATGTCCTCGATGGTCAAGACGGCGGTGACGATCGTGGCGCCGAACAGTGTGCCCTCGATCCCGTAGGCATCCAGGATCCCCTCGACTCCGATGGCCGTCGTCGTGGAACCGATGATGAGGCCGGCGAGTGCGAGCAGCGCCAACGCCAGACCGGCCCAGCCGGGAAGCCCGCGCGCCTCGGCGAACGGCATGTCGTCGGCGAAGGACTGCTCCGGCGCCTCCTCCGCGAGTTCCTCTCGTCCGCGGTCCGACTCGACCATCCCCGCGTAGACCTCGGCGTTGCGGAAGACCGGTACCTCCCGCTGGGACTCCCGGACGGCGATGTAGGCAATGAACAGCACGAACAGGGCGAGGAGCACGACGCCGTCGACGATGGTGAGCGGGGCCGTCAGTGTGAACACGATCATCACCAGCGGTGCGGCGGCCAGGAGGGCGATGTAGTCGCGGGGGATGTGCACCCTCGCCGGCGTGAGGATCGCGGCGACCGCGAGTACGACCCCGGTCAACGAGATCGCGGTGCCGAAGACGGTGCCCAGCGCGACGCCGCTGAGGTCCTCGAGGTTCAACGTGACTCCGAGGAAGATGTCGTCGAACTCGATGCCCGTGAAGATGATGGCGAGCAGGAAGAGGGAAAGTTTGAGGCCGCTCGCGGCCCCGACGAGGTAGCCGATCAACTTCTCAGCGCTGTATATCAGGAGCATCGCACCGGAGATGAAGATGAAGACGGAGGTCACAGCGCAATCTCCCTCGTTCCAGCCCCACGCTCAAGGCTGCGTCGGTGACCGTGCCGGTCGCGCCCTCCAGCGCCACCAAGAAGGTCATGGTCCCGGTCCGGACGTAGTCGGACGTGGCCCGCTCCGGCAGCCCGGGACGGATCGGCAAGATCAACGCGGCGCGGTTCAGCGGCCGAATGGACCGGACTCCATTGCCGCTGGGTCACCACTCCACCGGGTGACGTGTACCGGGCGAGTGCTCCCGGTCTGCTCGACCGCCGTTGACATCGCATCTAGCTGATGCCCTCCTGCTGGTGCGCTGGAACTTGTCGACAAGCCCCATTATCTCTGGTCAGCAGGGCATCATGCGTCACGATTCGCGACAGAGCTTCGACGAACTAGACGGCTGTCGGGTCCGGTGCCGACTGCCCAGGGTCGCACCGGTCAGCTCGGCCGGGAGTCGCAGCGCGCGAAGTCTCGATGCGCCGCCCGTCACGTCGTTGACAGCGCCGGGCCAGGTCCTGTCGGCGGCGCTCGAAAACTGGACAGTTTCGGCGGTGAAAAGTGAGCACTCAACGATTTGAGCCGACATCCCCGGCGAGTGAAGTGCGTCGCCCAGTGCGCCGGGAATGCAAAGCAAACTGCCGGTCGTTGGTGTCGAGCAGGGCCTGGTGACCGCGTTGCGGTCACGTGGCTGTCACACCCCTCGGCGAATAGTCCTCGGCAGCACATCGCCGCAGGTCAAGCGGTGGGCAGGGGCGGGTTCGAACCGCCGACCTTCCGCTTTTCAGGCGAGCGTGGGTGTTCTGCGCGGTCTGTGGCGTGGCTGCTGAGCGTAGATTCGGCGGGTTCCGTCCGCGCAGGGGCTGGTCAGTCGGGGCGCGTTGCGGTCAGCGTTGTGGTCATGCGTTCGACACCCGATGGCCAGGGCGGCGTCACCATTTCTTGCCGCGATCCGGACTGCTACGTGCACGACGCGACTGTCGTTGGTCAGCGTCGCCTGCACCGGTGCCCCTTGGGCCGAAGGGGAGGTCACTCGTTCCGTCCACAGAGAAGTCCCGTTGTCCGTTGACATTCAGCCAGCGATCGATCCGGTTATGCAGGCCCTCGGCCTGCATGCGCCAGTGCGACTGCCGCGGCAGCCGTGGCTCCGGTGGCCATGGCCTCCCCGGACGTATGGCCGACGCGCCTAAGCGCAGCCAGCGCATCGTCCAGCTGACCACGGTGCGCAGTGCTTCCAGCGAGCGCCGATACCAGCGCACGCAACTCTGACGTCGCCTCACCTCGGCAGGCACACCGCAGCAGGGCGGCCGACAGGTCCGTGGTGCGGTGCGGAGCCGCGCCGAGCACCTGGCCGGCGAGCGGGTCGGCGTCGAGCCCGAACGACCGCGCGCCCACGAGCAAGCCAGCGAGCACATCGTCGCCGGCTGGGGTGAGCCCCGGTCCGACCCCGAGCAGGCGATCGACGAGGCTGGCGGCCACGCGGGGACGCTGGTAGTCACGCAGCAGCGCGCCCACCAGCTCCGGCCCCAGGTCGGCGCACTCGACGGTGAGCAGCCTCCGCCACGCGTGCTCGACCGCCTGGTGGTCAGGGCTTAGACCGGTGGGTGCATACGGTGTGACCAGATGCGACAGCCGGACGTTCCAGTCGCCGACCCGGACCGTCGACGCCCCGACGAGGGCCTGACCCACCAGCCGGCTCAGCGGGAACTCCGTGCTGGTGGTGGGCAGGACGAGTCCGCACGGCAACCGGATCGCGTCCCGGCCGAGCAGCGCGATCACCTCGCGTCCAGGCAACCGCAGGTACAAGGCGGTGGGGAAGGCGCCGAGCACTGTGGCGGGGCGGACCGTGCCGCCGATTAGGCGCTTGACCGCGGGCGACCCCGCGGCGCGGACTTGGGTCGCTGCGGTCGTGGCCGACATCGGTGGTCAGCCGAGCTCGACGACGAGGTCCGGCGTACGGCGCAGCGTGTTGGACACGTAGCACACCCGTTCGGCTTCCGGCAGCAGTTCTTGGAGCACTGCACGGGGGTTGTCGGCAGTGACCGACAGTGCAATGCGCGCGAACCGCGGCCCCGCGTAGGTGCCGGTTGCGGTGACCTCCAGCCGCACCAGTTCGATGCCCCGGCGCTTCGCCACGTGCGCCATCGCGAGCGCGAAGCAGGAGGAAACCGACGCCAGCAGCAGGTCGGTCGGCTGCGGTGCGGTGTCCGTCCCGCCGGCCGTCTGCGGCTCGTCGACCGCGATGTCGAAGCCACCAGCTCGGGTGACGGCCCGCATCCCGCCCGTCCAGCGGGTTTGCACGGTCCGATCAGCCATCGTCTGCTCGCACAGGTGCCCCCTCAGCCCGCGGCCAGCGCTCTCAGCGCGGCGCGAAAACACTCGATGGGCGCGGCAGCGACCCCGGCGCCGATCTGGCCGGCGCCGGAGCTGGCGTGCAGGATCCCGGTCGTGACCCGCGGGGTCGCGTTCAGCTCGACCGCTCGGCGCACGTCGAGCCCGACGGGAGTCCCCCGGTAGTTCCGCGTCGGCAGCTTGAACCGGGTGCTCTGGCTGGCGCAGATCGACGTCATCTGCTCGGTCATGGCCGCCGCGTCGGACATGCCGCCCGGCAAGAACCCGGCGACGGCGGGCGAACCGGCCGCGGCTGCACCGCCCAGACCGACGAGCTCGAGCACGGCGCTGTCCCCGATGTCCCGGGCGCTGGTCTCGGGACCGTAGTCGGGGTAGTACATCGCGTCCGCCACCGGCGGCGCCTCGCTGAGGAACAGCTGGTCGGACCCGGCCAGCCCGATGCCGTACGACGTCCCGTTGCGGCACATCAGCGTGACGATGCTCGATCCCTCGACCTGCCCGGCCCACAGCGTCGCCGCCTTCGCCGCAGCCATCGCCAGGTTCAAGAAGAACAGGTGGTTGGCCGACAGGAACTGCGCCAGCGCACCCCGGCCGTCGTCGGGCAGCGTCGCGATCTGCGGGAGAAGCTGGCGGACCATCAGGCTCGTGGTGCCCTGGGTGCGCATGTGGACGTCGTCGCCGATCTGCACCCCTTGGGCGGCGAGGGCGAAGACGTCGATCGGGCCGGTGGCCCCGACGATGCTGCGCAGCATCGGTCCGATCACATCGCGCAGCATCTCAAGTCTGGCGACGGCCGCCGGCGTATCGCGCCCGAACCACGCCGTCTCGCCGGGACCCTGGTTTATCGGCGCGAACGCGCGGGTCCCCCCGTCGCGGTTGTCGACGACGAACACGGGCGACGAGGGGCCGATCGCGCTCGCCATCGGCAGCACGGTGTCGTGCCGGTAGGCAGGCTCGAGCCGGACCGTTCCGTCGGTGAGGAGCTGGTCCGCCTGCTCGACCGTCCCGGCCCACCCCTCGGCGACGACGGCGGCGCGCATGGAGCGCCGCAGCGGATCGCAGACCTCCGCCCACTCGATGGCAGGACCGCAGTGCAACAGCATCCGGCCGGACACGCCCGGCACGATCGTCTCGGCCGCGGCGACGTCGACCAGCAGCGGAACGCTCTGGTCCAGGCGCCGGACCGCCTCTGAGTTGGCCGCCTCGATGTCTGCTGCCCGCGGCCCGTAGAGCCGTTCCAGGTCGGCAACCAGGTCCAGGTCACCGTCTGCAGGTATCTGCCAGTCCACCTGCTCGACCGCGGTCGCCTGCGCCCGAACGGCGTCGGCGAACAGCGAGAGGCCGATGTTGACGACCGACACCTCGTCGGGCAGCGATACCGTCGGCCGAGCATAGGTGTTCATGCTTCCTCCACGCCCTCGGCGGTGCGCCTGGCCTGCTCGAGGAGCTGTCGTTCGGCACGGTCGAGGCTCTGGCGTCGCCGCTCGACCGCGGCCTGGAGCTCGTCGGCCTCCCGGGCGCACCGAGTGATCATGGGCTCGACGGACGTCGGGGCCGCACCGCCGGTGCCGACCCGCGTCTCGATGATCAGCTGCGGGTCGAGCGCGGCGCTCAGGTCCTTCCCGGCCAGACCCCATGACTGCCCGGTCTCGGCGATCGCGGCCTCGTCCAGCATCGCCCCCGTGATGCTGCCACCGGCGATCCCGTTCCTGCTCGCCTCGCGGACCGTCCTGCCGACGACGTCGTAGGCGCTGCGGTAGTCGACCCGGCACTCCTGCACGAGGAACTCGCTGAGGTCGGTGGCCTGGGTGTAGCCGGCATCGAGACCGTGGGCCATCGATTCCACGTTGACCTCCAGCGTGCGCACGACGCCGGTCATCAGCCGGGTGACCCGGATCGAGAGGTCCAGCGCCCGCGGCACCTCGCCGTAGGCGAAGATCAGGTTGTCGCTGCGCGCGGACGGGCTCTTGGCCACCGCGAGGAACCCGGTCAGCCGCCCGATCAGTACGCCCGAGGCCCCGCGCACGATGGCCAGCGAGTACGGGTTGCGTTTTTGCGGCATCAGGACGCTCGACCGGGTGTAGGCGTCCGCGAGGTCGACGAAGTCGAACTCGCTGCTCGACCAGATCTCGAGATCCTCGGCGAGCTTGCTCTGGGTGGACAGCAGGCTCGCAGCGCTGGCCAGCACGTGGATGAGCCCGTCGATCTGCCACATCGCATCGCGGGTGTGCTCGATGACCTCGTCGAACCCCAGTGCCGCCGCCACGAACGTGCGGTCGTCCAGCAACCGGGTTCCGTTGACGCAGCCGGCACCGGCGGGGCTGCGGTTGACGTCGTCGAACTCCTCCAGCAGGCGGTGGGCGTCGCGCATCGCGGGGTAGACGAACGACAGTATGTAGTGGCCGAACGTGGACGGCTGCGCCTGCTGCAGGTACGTCTGGTCCGGCATCAGCGTGTCGACGTGCCGGCTGGACAGCGCGGTGGCCCCGCGGGCGAAGTTCGCCACTTCGGCGACGAGCTCGAGCAGCTGGTCGCGGACATGGATGCGTAGCGCGATCCGTGCCGCCTCGCGTCGGGGCCGGCCGGCGTGCAGCCACCCGGCGTCCTTGCCCAGGCGTGTGACGAAGAAGCGCTCCCGGGAGTTGTACGGCTCACCGAACTCGGGGTCGTACGGGAAGTCCTCGACGGATATCTGCTCGACCTCGAGCAGCAACCGCAGCAGGTCACGCGCAACCGGCGCGGGAACGATGTCACGGCGCAGCAGGTCCAGCACGTGTGCGATGTCAGCGAGGTTCAGGCCCGCATGGAGGAACGGGGCGTCGGCGTTCTCGAGCGTGAAGCCGCTGTCGATCAGCTCGCGCGCTGCCGAGCCCTGTGGCGGACCGCTGCGCCGGGTCGGCGCCGTCATGCCGCGCCTCGCGTCAGCGACGTGAGCGCTGCGGCCACACCGCCGGTGTGCCAGAACACCGCCGGTGTCGGCGCACCAGCGGCCAGCAGGGCCCGGAAGACGGTCATCGACTTCGCCCCGTAGTAGTCATCGAGCAACAACCCCTCACGTTCCAAGGCCAGGCGTGCACTGGCCGCATCCTCGGCCGAGACGACACCGAAGCCCCCGCCGCGAGCGTCCCGGAGATCGACGTCGGCGGCTGCGGCCTGGGCGAGCCCAGCGGTGGCCGCGCAGGCGCGTGCCGTCCCGAGGACGTGCTCCGCCATGCCGTGGATCGGTCGGCTGACCGACGCGCCGGTCACCCGTCCGGGCAGGCCGAACCCCACCTGCCCGGCGACCAGTCCGGCCTGGGTGCCGCCGGAGCCGGTCGCCACCACCACCGTCTCGACCCGGAACCCGGCGCCATCGCACTGCTCCGCCAGCTCGCGTGCTGCCTCGGCGTAGCCGAGCGCGCCGACCGGCACGGCGCCACCCCGTGGAACGGCGTAGGGCCGCCTGCCCTGTGACCGCAGGCTGTCTGCGTGCGCGACGACGGCCCGGTTGAGGTCGTCGCGCGTCGCGGTGGCCTCGAACAGCAGGCGGGCGCCGGCAGCCCGCGCCAGCTCGACGTTGACCGACGTGGTCGGCGGCGGGGCGCCGGGGAACAGTAGGTCGCAGTCCATGCCGACGACGGTGGCCGCCAGCGCAGTGGCCGCGCAGAAGTTCGAGGAGGGGCTGCCGGCCGTGACGAAGACGTCGGCCTCCTCGGCGAGCGCCGCTCCGATCAGGAACTCCAGTGCGCGGGCCTTGTTGCCGGCCACGCCGAACCCGGTGAGGTCGTCGCGCTTGACGAACAGCGGTCCTGCATCGAGGGCGCTCTCCAGACGCTCGGCGCGCACCAGCGGGGTCGGCAGCGTCGCGAGCTGCACACGAGGCGCGGTCACGGCCACGTCTCCGGCTCGGCGGCCCGCGCCCGCCGGGCGTGGGTGGCGACCGCGTCGACCATGTTCGCGGCGTCCCCCACCTCCCACGACGTCCACGCCTGACGGTCCTGTTCGGTGGCCGCGCCGGCCGCGACCAGCGCGTCGACGACCCGGTGGGCGTCACCGGCGCCCGGGGTCAGGATGTCGTGCATGAGCTGCTGGGCGGCGTGCTTGCCGATGCGCGGTGTCAGGCCGGCGAGGATCCGTTCGGAGGCGAGCTGGTCGCCGTGGCTGTCCAGGTTGTGGCGCATCGCGTCCACGTCGACGATCAGGCCGGACAGCAGCTGGCGGGTCAGCTGCAGCGCCACTCCGGTCAGCAGGCAGATCTCCGGCAGCGCGACCCATTCGGCCTTCCAGCCACGCCCGTCGCGTTCGTGACCGACGACCATGCCCTCGACGAGCACGCCGGCGTGGGAGCGGATGAGACGCGACAGCGTGTCGAGGTGCTCGCTGCCCTCGGGGTTGCGCTTGTGCGGCATCGTGATGCTGCCGACCGTGTCGGCCGATGTCGGCTCCCGCAGCTCGCCGATCTCGGGGCGCTGCAGCTCGTAGACCTCGTTGCCGATCCGCGCCAGGGTGCCGGCGATCATCGCCTGCAGGGTGCCGAACTCGGCGATCCGGTCCCGTGCGGTGAGCCAGGAGATGCCGGGGTCGGCCAACCCGAGCTCCGCGCAGAAGGCTGCCCGCAGCTCCATCCCTCGCGGTGCGAAGAAACCCAGCGCGCCCACCGCACCTCCGAGCTGGCCCACCAGCCAGCGCGGCCGTCCCTCCGCCAGCCGCTCGATGTGGCGGCGGATCTCGTCGGCCCACGAGCCGACCTTGAAGCCGAACGTGATCGGCGACCCGGGCTGACCGTGCGTACGCCCGGCCATCAGCGTGTCGCGGTGCGCCACCGCCAGGGTGAGCAGGGCGTCCTCGATGGCCCGCAGGTCACGCCACATCACGGCCGCGACGTCGCGCATGACCAGGGCGAACCAGGTGTCGGTGACGTCTTGGACGGTGGCGCCGACGTACACATGCTCGCGGACCTCGTCGGGAAGGATCTGCTGCAGCGCGCGGATCAGACCCAGCATCGAGTGCGACGTCCGCCGGGTTTCGGTGGCGACCGCATCGAGGTCGAGCAGCTCCGCATTGGCATGGGCGGCGATCTGCGGAGCCGCCTCTGCCGGGATGATGCCCAACCGCGCCTGCGCCGTGGCCAGCGCGGTCAGGATGTCCAACCAGCTCTGCAGCCGGGCCTGCTCCTCGAACAGCTCTGCCAGCTCGGCGGTGCCCCAGAGGTGCTTGTACTGCTCGGAGTCGCTCAGACGGGTGCCCACGTCGGCTCCCACTCTCGGGCCAGCGCCGTGAGCGCCTCGGAGATCTGGGCCAACGAGGCGCCCCACGGCACGATGACGCGACCGCCGTCGGTGTCGATGTGTGACTCGAGCAGGCAGCACTTGGTCAACAGGGCGTCCGTCCCACCGGGCCGCTGGCGGGGGCAGACGTCGACCTGCTCGGCGCGCTCGCCGTAGAACCACTCGTGGATCTGCTGCGACCGCTCACAACCGATCAGCGTCCATGCTCGGCGCTCGGGGCGTTCGTCCAGATAGCTCGTGGCGGGACCGTCGATGCATACTCCGCCACCACGGCACGGCAGCAGATAGCTGGTCGATGGTCTGCTCGACGCCAGCCGCTCGAGCTCCACCACGTCGGGCACCAGCTCAACCGGGGGCAGGTGCTCGGCCGTGTCCAGGACGCGCCGGGTCTGGTCGACCAACTTGGCCGGGTAGGGCGGCACGACCTCTTGCACCCGCACGCGCAGCGGGGCAGGGTCGATGATGAAACTGACATGGCCGTACCTGCCCTCGACGACCACCCCACGCTTGCCGTTGGCGCGGGTCAGGGCGGCTCGAGCCAGCGCGGTGGGCACGGCGGTGTCGACGTCGGGGTCTTCGACGTAGGCGCACTCGGTCGGCTCGGCGAGCAGCTGAACGGCGGTGATGGGGGCGAACAGCGGCTCCGAAGACTCCTTCTGCACCGCGATGATGGCCGTCTGCGGAGGCTTGCGGACGACGATGAAGCGAGTGCGGCGGTAGGCCTCGCGGCCGATGAAGTGCCCACGCAGACCGGCCTCGTCGAGCCCGCAGTCGACCGACGCCACGGCCACTCCGCGGTATGCGCCCGGCACCACGTTGCGCGCCGTCGCCACCGCCGGCTCACTCACGCGGGCTGCCGTGGTCGGGCGAGGTCGCAGGTGTCGGCTCGCAGCCCCAACCGCAGGGTCTCGAGGGCGAGCACCCGGTCAGGCGAGACGTTGGCCAGGTTGACGTTGGCACCGAACGTGCGGATCAGCCACGCCTGCTGGGATGTTCCGGGCGCCTCGAAGAGGATCCTGTTGATCCCGCCGCCGGCCACTACTGCCGATACCACGTCCTCGCGGATAGAACCGTCGCCGCGGTAGATCCCGACCGTGCCGCTCTCTCGACCCTCGGTGACCACCCAGCGCGCCCCCTCGGCGAGGTCGCTGGCAACCTCGGCCCGCCACTGATCGGCGGTGAGCGCCCGGTTGGGGTCCTTGCTCCCCACCTCGGTGAGCACGACGAACGACTCCGCTGCCCGGCGCAGCAGGTCGTGCTTGTCCGCCACGGTCATGGGTGCGACGCCGCGGGAGACCTCGACGCAGTCGAATCCGGCCGTGGCTGCCCAGTCCAGGCATTGCTCGGCCTTCCCCTGGCCCCACGCGATTTCGAGCAGCGTGCCGCCCAGGCACGCCCGCACGCCTGCCCCATTCAGCAGGGCAAGCTTGTCGGCCAGCGCGGTGTCGAGGTAG
Organism: Nocardioidaceae bacterium; assembly: GCA_013696365.1. Lineage (GTDB taxonomy): Bacteria > Actinomycetota > Actinomycetes > Propionibacteriales > Nocardioidaceae > JACCVL01. The sequence continues at coordinate 11,145 of JACCYS010000217.1, read as the reverse complement.
GCCGTTCCCCAGCCGAACTTCCACACGTCAACATGGGGTGCAGCGGCCGACAGCGCTGATGCGGTCGACTCCAGCGTCTTGCCGTTGTCGAGCACGTGGGTGAGACCGACCGATCGGGGTTTCGCGCTGCGCGCTGGCAGGTCGAGGAACGACGGGGGCGCCACGTTGCGTATATTACATGTATCGTCCACTTTCCGACAGGCTACGGAAATGCGTCGGGCTATCCATCTGGCCCGTGAGGGGAATTCATGATGGCCGGTCCGCACGACGGGGGTGAGCTCCTCGCGCTGGCGGCCGAGCTGCGGTCACATCCGGCCCTGCGCGGCAAGGGTGAGATCGAACTGGTATCCCGCGTCTTGGGCGGTGGGAGCTGGGTGTACGGCCCCGGTGACGACGGCGCGGTGGTGGCCGCCGGACCGGCGGCCGGACCGGGCGGAGCCGCAGACGACCATGTCGTCGTGTGCGGCGAGGCGTTGCTGCCCGCCCTGATAGCCGCCGACCCATACGGCGCAGGAGTCGCAGCGGTCGTGACCAACGTCAACGACCTGGCCGCCATGGGGGCAACACCGCTGGCCATCGTCGACACGATCGTCGGGAGCAGGGAGCTGGCTCGAGAGGCCCTGCGGGGAATGCAGGACGCCTGCCGGTGGTACGACGTCACGCTCGCGGGCGGGCACCTGACATTGCACGACGGCCCACCCGCGCTGTCTGCCTTCGGGGTGGGTCGAGCCGTCGGGGTGCTCTCAACGACGAACGTCGCCGTCGGCCAGTCGCTGATCGTGGCCGCGTGCACGGCCGGCACGATGCGGAGCGACTTCCCGTTCTTCCGCTCCTTCGACGAGCGCGGCACCATGCTGGCCGGTGACGTCCGCGTCCTCGCCTCCGTCGCGTCGACGGGTTCCGGTGTGGCGGCCAAGGACGTCAGCATGGCTGGGCTTGTCGGCTCGTTGGCGATGCTGCTGGAGTGGAGCCGGCTCGGCGTAACGGTCGACTTGGAGCAGATCCCACGCCCCGACGACGTCGCGATGCAGGACTGGCTGACCTGCTTCCCTGCCTACGGGTTCCTGCTGTGCTCACCTGCGGGGCGCGTGGACGACTGCCTCTCGGCATTTCATACACGGGGTCTCGAAGCGGCCGTGGTCGGCGTGATCGACGACACCGGGCTAGTCGCGCTGCGCTCGGGAGACGGCCGGGCCACGGTGATCGACCTCGCGGTCAGTGACGTGACAGGTCTCGCGCGCTGATCCCTTCCGCAAGCCTGCGCACGGTGGCCGTGCCCTGCCACTGGTCGGGCAACGTGATCCCCATGGCTTGGTGGACAAGCCCCGCATAGATCTCCGTCTCGCCGACCTCCGTCCAGCCCAGCCGCCGAAAGAACGCGACCTGCGCGGGCTGGATGTGGGCGGTCATGCGGCGCCCACCGAGCGCGGCAGCAGTGCCAACCGCGCAGCGCACCAGCGGGGCACCCAGCCCGCAGGACCGGTACGGCGGAAGAACGGCAAGCCGGTCCCCCTGCCAGTGGCCCGCGGCCCGGTCGAGCACGAACAGCCGGACGGTGCCGGCATAGACTCCGTGCCAGTAGCCGAGCAGCGCGATCGTGGACGCGTCCTGATCATGCGAGTCCGTATCCGACTCGGAGAAGATCGCCTGCTCGTCGACGAACACTTGCTGGCGGGCAGCGAGGTGGTCGGCGCGCTCGCCGGGCGAACGCACCCGCCGGCACACGATTGGCGTGCCCGCGGGCGGCTCGCTGCGCACCGGCTGCGTCGGGGCCATCGCACCCCCCAGGCGCAGGTCAGACGACACGGGGCAACTGCGCAGGACGCGGGCTGATCTGCAGCAGAGCTTGGACGCTCTGCAGTCCGGAGCAGGCCTGGCAGCGGGCGCAACCGGCCTTGGCGACCCCGGTATCCATCCCGCGTGCGCTCAGGTAGCCGGCCACCGTGCGGTAGATGCGCTCGGTGTACGCGCGGTCGGGTGGGGCGACGTCCGCCATCAGGCTGCCGACAACCGGGCGGAACGGGACGACGAACGGGAACACGCCCATGTCGATCGCCCGCCGGCAGCCCTCAACGGTGAGGTCCGGGTCCTCGCCCATCCCCAGGATGACGTAGGTGGATACCTGCCCAGCGCCGAACCGGTCCACGGCGCGTTCCCACGCCGCGAAGTAGTGCTCGATCCCGGTGCGGGCCTTTGCCGGCGCGACCCGCGCGAGCACGGCGGGGTCGAACGACTCGACATGGATGCCCACCGAGTCGATGCCCAGGTCGGCGACCTCGTCGATGACGTCGAGCGTCATCGGTGGCTCGAACTGGACCTCCACCGGCAGACCCGACGCCTCCCGGACCGCCTGGCCGCATCGGGCGACGTAGCGCGCGCCGCGATCGACGCCGTGGGAGCTTCCGGTGGTGAGCGTGGCGTCGACAGCACCGTCGAGCTCCCTGGCCGCGATCGCCACCTCGGCGAGCTGCTGCGGTGTCTTCTTCACGATCGTGCGACCGGCATCGAGCGAGACGCCGATGCCACAGAACTTGCACTGGTCGTCGTTGCCCCAGTACGAGCATGTCTGCACGACCGTGCTGGCGAACGAGTCCAGGTGCAGCAGGCCGATCTGCCAGTACGGCACACCGTCGGCGGTGCTCAGGTCGTAGAAGCGGGGGCGCCGCTGTGCCGAGGCTGCGGCCAGTCGCCGGGCGCCCTCGAAGATGGCGAAGCCGTCGTCCTCGGCCCTCAGCACGTACGGCGAGTCCGCCGCGGCCGCGTTGTCCGTCGGCACCGTGATCGCGAAGCCGCCCACCCACAGCATGCCGGAATCGGACGGTCCCGCCCCGCCGTGCCGCCGTTCGAGTGGTACCTCGACCCGCAGACCGCGCGCCTGGAGGTCGACGACCAGCGTTGCGAGCGCTGCTGCGGCGGCCACCGGATCCACCTGCTGCGAGTCATGCGTCGAAACCACCGCGGGGGCCCCAGGGCTCACGGGCATGTGGCACTCCCCAGTCGTCTACTTCGCGACATGAATCATGACCTTTAGTAAAGACATCGACGGACCGGGCTGTCAAGGGAACGAGGGAGCTCCGTCAGGGGGCGCCGGGCAAGTCCGCTGGCTCCGCTTCGGCCGCAGGCCACTCGAATCCGCCGACTCGCGCGGCCTCGATGCGCACCTGACGCGACCGGGACGCCCCGGCGGCCTGCAGCTCACGGCAGCGAAGCGCCGAGGCGGCATCGATGATGTCCTCTGCGGGTAGGTCGTCGAGACGCACGGTGGCTGCGGCGGCGAGCTGTGGCAGCACACCGATCAGCTCCGCCCGTCGGTGCAGCACGGTGGCGATGTCCGGGCAGGTGGCACGCAGCTCCTCGGCGGCGACGCCGACGAGGGTCGTCGCCCGCTGGAAGGTCGCCACGTTGGTCATCGCCATCGGGTACAGCCGGGCCTCGGCGGTGGCGAACCTGGACATCGCGTCGGTGGGGATGTCGACGACGGGCTCCGGCCCGCCCGCTGCTCCACCGGCGGTGTCTTGTGCGGACTCGGAACGTTCACTATCGTCCACGACTACTCAGTATACTGGACAGATCGCGTTTCCTTTTCGGCACGGGCACGCGCATCGAAGTGAGGGGTCGTGACCAGGACCGCGGTCGTCGCCCTCGGTGGCAATGCGCTGGCCGCTGAGGGTCAGCGCGGCACCTACGACGAGCAGCGCACCAACGCCGCCGGGATGGCTGCGGCCATCTGCGAGCTGCTCGACGCGGGCTGGCGGGTGGTGGTCGTGCACGGCAACGGCCCGCAGGTCGGCAACCTCGCCGTGCAGCAGGAGCTGGGCCGCGGGGAGGTGCCTGAGATGCCGCTGTTCAGCCTGGGGGCCATGACCGAGGGCCAGCTCGGGTCGCTGATCGCCATCGCCCTCTACCGGGTGTGCGGGCGGCGCCATCGCATCGCGGCGCTGCTCAGTCACGTCATCGTGGATCTCGACGACCCCGCATTCGACCGACCGAGCAAGCCGATCGGGCCGTTCTTCTCCGCGGAGGCCGGGGCCGAGCTGACCCATGCCCGGGGTTGGGACATGGTTGACGATGCCGGCCGCGGCCACCGCCGGGTTGTTGCCTCACCCGAGCCGAAGGGGTTCGTCGAGATCGATGCCATCCGGTGCCTGCTCGACGCCGGTCAGGTCGTGGTCACCGGCGGCGGCGGCGGGATCCCGGTGGGTCGTCGCGGAGACGTCTGGGACGGGGTCGACGCAGTCATCGACAAGGACTTCGCCGCCGCCGAGCTCGCGCACCAGCTGGACGCTGACACCCTCGTTCTCATCACCGCGGTGGATGCCGTCCAGCTCGACTTCGGCCTGCAGACCCAGCGCCGGCTGGCGGTGCTGGACACCGCCGAGGCTGAACGGCACCTGGCCGCCGGGCAGTTCCCAGACGGCAGCATGGGCCCGAAGGTCCGCGCCGCGGTGCGCTTCGTCCAACGCGGCGGGCAGGCTTCGGTCATCACCACGGCCGGGCTCGTCGGCGCCACCCTCGACAGCACAGATCCGGCCGATCAGTCCACCGGCACCCGGATCGTCCCGGTCACGAGCGGGGAGGCAGCGACCATATGACAATGGCCATCACGTTCTTCCGAGACACCTACATCGACTCCGTGGTCCAGCTGCGGGGGATGCGCGCCATGCGGGAGATCGACGGTGTCGACTGGGCAAGCGCGGCTATGGCCACGCCGGCGAACGTCGAGACGCTGCGCGCAGAGGGCGTCGAACCGGAGCAGGTGGCCGACGCCGGAGCCAACGACCTGTTCCTCGCCGTCCGGGCGGTCAGCGAGGACGTCGCCGCTGATGCGCTGGCCGCGGGCAAGTCCGCGGTCCGGTCGTCCACCACAGCCGGTGACGACGACGGCCAACCCGAGGCGGCACGCTCCTCCCTGCGCGACGCCGTGCACGCCCGGCCCGAGGCCAACGTGGCGGTGGTGTCGGTTCCCGGCGAGTACGCCGCCCTGGCCGCGCACCAGGCGCTGTCTGCGGGCCTGCACGTCCTGCTGTTCAGCGACAACGTGCCGCTCGACAAGGAGGTCGCGCTCAAGGACCATGCGCTGGGCCGCGGCCTGCTGGTGATGGGACCGGGCGCCGGCACCGCGATGCTCGGGGGCACCGGGCTGGGCTTCGCGAACGCGGTGTCGCCCGGACGGGTCGGCATCGTCGCCGCTGCCGGAACCGGCGCGCAAGAGTCGATGGCGCTGCTCGACCGGTGGGGGGCGGGCGTCAGCCAGGTCATCGGCGTCGGCGGCCGGGACATGTCGGCGGAGGTGGGTGGTCTGATGACGCGCGCGGCCATCGCGGCCCTGCGCGAGGACCCCGCGACCGACGTCATCTTGTTCGTCTCCAAGCCGCCAGCGCCCGACGTCGCCACGGCCGTTCTCGCGACCGCCGAAGGAACCGACCTGGTCGCGGTCCTGATCGGGCTCGAGCCCGGGTTCCCCGCGCCGCCCGGCGTGGTGCTCGCCGACACCCTGGAGGCCGGTGTGACGGCGACGCTCGGTCTGCTGGACATGGCCGCGCCGGACACCACCACCCGGACGCTCGGCCCCCGGGTCGAGGACGCGCGCGAACGGATTGGGGCGGAGCGTTCGCTGGTGCGGGGACTGTTCTCGGGCGGGACGCTCTGCTACGAGTCCCTGGTCGTCTTGGGTCGCACGATCGGGGAGGTCCGCTCCAACACCCCGATCAACACCGACTGGGGGCTGCCCGCCCCGGACGGGTCGCACCAGTGCCTCGACCTGGGCGAGGAGGAGTACACCAGCGGGCGTCCGCACCCGATGATCGACCCCGCGGCGCGGATCGAGCTGTTGCACGAGCACGGCGCAGACCCCCAGGTCGCGGCGATCATCATCGACGTGGTGCTCGGCTACGGCGCCAACCCCGACCCGGCCGAGGTCCTGGGTCCGGCGTGCGAGTCGGTGATGGCCGACGGCGGTCCGCAGGTCGTCGCCTACGTCCTGGGGGGAGTGCAGGACCCGCAGGGCTTTACCGGCCAGCGGGATCGGCTGCTGCAGGCCGGCTGCATCGTCACCGAGACCGCGGCCCGGGCCTCGCTGGTCGCCGCCGCGATCGCCACCGGCGACGCCAGCCTGGTTGGCCACCACCTGTGAATGCCGCTGCAGCCCGGGCAGAGCAGCCGCGAGTCGCCCTGGTGAGCTACTCGACCAAGCCTCGCGGCGGTGTTGTGCACACGCTGTCGCTGGCCGAGGCGATGGTGGACCGGGCGATGCCGGCCCGTGTCGTCTCGCTCGGTGACCCCGAGCAGGGCTTCTTCCGGCCGGTGCGCGCGCCGTACTCGCTGATCTCGGCCTCGCCCCCGGCCGACACGTTGGAGGCCCGGGTGTTTGCCTCCATCGACGACCTCGAGGCCGGGCTGTCGAGGATCGCCGGCGAGGTGGACATCATGCACACCCAGGACTGCATCTCTGCGCGCGCTGCCGCGCGGGTGCGGGACGCCGGGGCCGGCGTGCAGGTCGTACGGACGGTGCACCATGTGGACGACTTTCACACCGCGGCCTTGATCGACTGCCAGCGCAAGGCCATCGAGGAGCCGGATCATCTGGTCGTCGTGAGCGAGGACTGGCGCAACCGGTTGCAGGCCGACTACGGGGTGGACGCCGACGTCATTCACAACGGGGTCGACGCGGCTCGCTTCCCGCCGGTCGATCCCCGCACCCGGGCTGCCGTCCGCGAGCGGGCCGGCGTTGCTAGTCGCTTCGTGTTCCTCGCCGTGGGGGGCATCGAGCCCCGCAAGGGCAGCGTCTTCCTCCTCCAGGCGATGGGCACTCTGGTGCGCGAGCTCGACCCGCCGCCCGCCCTGGTCGTGGTCGGCGGCCACTCGTTCCAGGACTACCGGCGGTACCGCGACGAGGTCTTGGCGGCGTTGCCCGACCTGGGGCTCCGGCTGGGTGTGGACGTGATCCTGGCCGGCTCGATCGACGACGCCGAGCTGGGTGAGTGGTATCGCAGCGCCGACGCATTGGCCTTCCCCTCGGTGAAGGAGGGCTGGGGGTTGGCCGTGCTCGAGGCGATGGCAGCCGACCTGCCGGTGGTCTCCAGCGACATCGCGGTGCTTCGCGAGTACCTGACGCCGGACGAGACCGCGGTCATGACCAGGGTCGGCGACCCGGCGTCCTTGGCCGACGGGATGCGCAGGCTGGTCACTGACGGCACCTTGCGCACCACGCTGGTCCGCGGTGGTCGCGGACTGGTCCCGGCATTCAGCTGGGAGCGCGCGGTCGATGAGCACGCCTGCCTCTACGCCCGACTGTCACGCTGATCTGTCGCCTCCTGCGTCGTGTGGCCTGCCCGGTCAGACCGTCCAGGTCTGCATGATGAGCGCGTTGTTGCGCCGGGCGGTCAGCACCGAGTCCAGCACGTCGAGCGGGTTGATCGGCTTCACACCCTCCATCATGTCGATCTCGCGCATGCCGTACAGCGCGGCGGCGGAGAACCGGCACGCGTAGACGTGGCCGCCCTCGTCCATGAACGTCTGCAGCTGGTTGTTGTACCCGAGCGCGCCGGGGAAGGCCTCGTCCCCGACCTTGGGGTACCCCCGCGCGGCGGAGGCCATCAACGACCCGGGGCCGTAGAGCACCAGATGCGTGTCGAAGCCCTTCCGGTTGATCCGGGTCGCGGTCAGCATGTTCACCAGACCGACCGAGCCCTCGAACGGCACCGTGTGCATCAAGATGTAGGCACTCTCGCCGGGCTCGGCCGGGATGTCCTCGAAGACCTTGTCCTCGTAGTCGACGATGGCGTCGCCCTTCTGGACCCGCTCACCTGCGATCTGAACCATTGCCGGACTCCTTCTGTTGGGGGGTGGACCGTCGTGGACGGCGTGCTTGCGTGGCCGAAGCGTGCTTGCGGGGCGGTGGCGCCCACTGCCGCCGATGGCTTCCCGGCATCAGCAGCATGATCTTGTGTCGTAGCGGCCAGGGCAGCGCGCGGTAGAGCGGCGCGAAGATCCGTAGCCAGAAGAACTCAGCCGGTCCGTGCGGTGGTCGGGGGGCTCGGCCACCGTGCCGGCCGGCCACCTGTTCCTGGGCGGCTATCAACAGGTAGTGCTCCGAGTTGCTGCGCAGCCACTGGAAGAACGGCATCGTCAGCCCTGCACGGTGTCGACGCCGTTGCGCGCCGCGACCACGATCGGTTCGTTGAGCGCCCCGATGGCGGGCGAGTAGACGTTTTCCATGCCGGCCAGGTCGTGCAGGGTGAGCCCGAACCTGATCGCCACCGCGAGGAAGTCGGCGCGTTCCTTGATGCCCTCGCCGCCGACCATCTGTGCCCCGAGTAGCCGCAGGGTCTCCGGTTCGGCCAGCAGCTTGACCTTGACCGGCTTGACGCCCGGGTAGTAGCGGGCGCGCGAGATGCCCTGCGCGCTGCCGACGACGTAGGGGATCCCGAGAGCACTCGCGGTGGTCTCACCGAACGACGCCCCGCCGATGATCCACTTCCCCGCCGCGGTGCCCCACGGCACGTACACGGCGTTGTAGGTGCGGGCGCCCCCGGCGGCGTTGATGCCGGCGGCCTTGCCCTGCGCGTACGCGTGGCTGCCGGTGAGGCCCTGCAGGGGGACACCGGTCAGCCCGTTCGGGATCTCGGTGCAGTCGCCCGCGGCGAAGACCCCCGCGGCGGAGGTCGCCATCTGCTCGTCGACGATGAAGCCGCCGGTGGAGCCGGTCTTGAGCCCGGCGGTGACGCCCAGCGCGTTATTCGGCTCCTTGTGGGTGCAGACCACGGCCAGGTCGGCGGTGATGTCACCCGCGGACGTCGACACCGCTCGCACGTGCCCGCCGTCACCGAGGAAGGCCTTCAGGGTGGTGTTGAAGTGCGTGGTGACCCCCAGCTCGCTCCAGGAGTCCTCGACCGGAGCCATGATGTCGGGGTCGGCCATCTCCGACATTGGCCACGGGCTCGGGTCGACCAGGTGGGTCTCGATCCCGCGGTGTGCGAGGGCCGTGACCATCTCCACACCCAGCGGCGAGGCCTCCACCACCACGGCCGACTTGACCGTGTCCAACACCTTGTCCCACTCGATGGCCTCGCGGATGTCCTTGACGTAGTAGAGACCGCCGAGGTCGCCGCCCGGCACGCCTGGGTCCGCGTAGTTGAACCCGGTCGCGAGCACGAGGGTGTCCCAGGCGACCTCGCCGGCGTCGGCGACCTGGATCACCTTGCGCGACACGTCGACGCTGGTGACGTTGGCCTGGTAGCGGACATCCACGCCGGCGTCGACGTAGTCCTGCTTCGAGGCGAGGAACAGCCGCTCGAAGCTGTCGATCTCCTTGCCGTGGACGTAGGGGATGCCACACGGGCTGTACGCGACGTCGTCGTACGACGTGTAGACGATGACCTCGCTGTCGGGATCGGCCGCCTTGGCGCCCCCAGCAGCGCCCATGCCGCCCGCTCCGCCACCGACGACGACGATCCTGCGACTCACTCGCGTGCCTCCACCTTAGGGAAACGGCGCACCAGGTCCACCCACCATGGTTGACCTTCGTTTACTATATTGCATACCTCCAAGGCGTCAAGGGGATGCAGGACATGGCCGCTACGAAGACCGCATCCGCGAGCTCGGCCCGCATCGAGCAACACGTGGACGGGATCGTCAGCTCGATAGGGCCCAAGTTGAAGGAGCTGAGACAGGAGCAGCGCTTGTCGTTGCAGCAGCTGGCAGTCAAGGCGGAGGTGTCGGCGGCGGCCATCCACAAGATCGAGCGAAGCGACATGGTGCCCACGATCACCACGCTGCTCAAGATCGCCGCGGCGCTGGACCGCCCGGTTACCTACTTCGTCGAGCCCGACGACAGTCCGCCAGAGCCGGTTGCGTTCACGCCGTCCTCGGACCGCCCGACGGTCTTCACTCCCCATGAGGGCTTGAGTCTCGAGGGGGTGTCGGGTCCGTACGCGCCGTTTCGCAGCGCTGCGGCGATCGCCACTGTCGCGCCCACTGCGAGCAGCGGGAGCAAGCTGCTCGTCCACGCGGGGGAGGAACTCGTGTTTGTGCTCGAGGGCACGCTGGTGTTCGACATCGCCGGAACGCGGCACCAGGTTGGGCGGGGGGACGCACTGCACTTCATGGGCGATCAACCCCATCACTGGGAAAACGAAGGAAAGGCTCCGGCGCGGGCCCTGTGGGTGGCCCTGCGGGACTCGTAGCGGCCGGGCGGCCCGTCCTATGACGCGTTGCCGTACAGCTGCTCGTAGTTTTGGTACAGGATCCGCTGCTTCAGCTCGTCGCTGACCGGCGCGCCGTTGATCTTCCAGTACTCGCTCCAGAAGTCGCTCCAGGGCTCGTCGGAGGCGAACAGCACGCGGTCCTCGCCGACCCCACGCCGCTCGATCTCGGTCATCAGCCAACGCGCTCCGAAGCCGATCGTCCAGGTGGTGTCGCAGTAGACCCGGTAGCCCTCCTCCACCCAGTCGAGGAACTGCGGGACGAGCTTGATGTGCCCGCTGACACCGCCACCGAAGTGCACCAGGTAGATCTTGATGCGCTCGCCGTACTGCTCGACGAGCGGGATGAAGTTGTTGATGTCAGACGCCCCGCCCGCGCTGGTGTGGAAGTGGAAGACCAGGTCGTGCTGTTCGACGGCGGCGAAGCATGCCTCCGCGATCTCCGTGGTCTCCTCGTCCCAGGTGGTGGGGTCAGGGTTGCCGCCCAGCAGGAACGTCGTCTTGAGAGCTACCACGCCTGCCTCGCCCGCGCTCTCCAGAGTCTTGAGCGTCATCTCCTTGTTCTGGGGGAGGAACGAAACCCACAGCCCGCCCACCAGTCGGTCGTTGCTCTGCACGGACTCGAGCACCAGATCGTTGAGGGAGAACGGTTGGCTCTGGACCGGAATGCCGTAGTTCGGCAGGATCAGACCGCGCTCGGCGCCGACCCCGTCGAGATGGTCGAGGTAGGCGTTGGCGTCGGCGAAGTCATACACCGTGGGCTTGACCGGCTCCTTGAGGTTGTAGAACTGCCACGCTTCCATCTCGCCGATGTGGCTGTGCGCGTCGACGACCCTGCCCGTGACCTTCTCCGGCGATGACATGGCTCTCCCACCTGTGTACGTCCACTATGCGATGCGCCTCTGTCGGATAGTAGACCCATGGTGGCGGCCGCGGAACCCCT
>JACCYS010000188.1 GCA_013696365.1 Nocardioidaceae bacterium | reverse complement strand
CCTGACATCGACGGTGCACTCGCCGCCCGCGTTGTCACCCACGGCATCGGTCGGCGTGCCATGCTGCGCGCGGCGGCCGCGGCGGTGGCAGCCGCCGGCGCCCTCGAGCACTCGATGGCCTCCCCGGCCGCAGCCTCACCTGGTCACGGTGGCGCCAACGGCCCCGCACCGGGCCCGGGCTTCCCGATCCTGCAGCCTGGCACCGGTCGCACCCCGGGCACCTACGTCCCGGCGCGGGCAGACGACACCAGTGATCTGTTCGCGTTGGATCAGCTGCCTGACCCACCAGTCAGGGTCGTGCGGGCGGTCTAGTGGCGCGGATTTGCCGGCGCCGGACAGGCTGTCGAAGTCACCACGCTGCGTCGCTTGCTGCACCTGCAGGTCCACCCAGAGCGTCTGCTGCCCCATCCGCTGGGCCGCTGCCCAGTCATCGTCGCGCCCTTTCGGCCGCTCCCTCATCGACACACCCCTCGCCGGGCCTGCGGAAAGGCTCTGATGTTACTGCCCGGGTGTGGTCACCCGAAGGGGTCGATGTCCTCGGCGTCGGCAACCACTCGGATGTCCTCGGCGACGTCGGGCTCTGCGTCGCCGTACATCCGCGAGATCAGCGCTCGACCCCGCGCGGGTTGGCCCAGCTGCTCGTACAGCGAGGCTGACGCGAACGTCTCGGGGTAGCCGAACTCGGGGCCGAGCGTGGCCCCGAACTCAGCCAGCGCCTGCGCAACGCCTCGTCGACCGTCCTGGCCGAGCGCCGGCTCGTAAATGGTGATGCGCTCCAACTCGTGCGTCAACCGAAAGCCGGGCACCTGCTCGTCCCAAGGCTCGCGGGAAGCCTCACAGCGCCCCGGCCGAGCGCACTGGCCATTGATGACCACGTAGACCGGGCCGCTGCGGGGGAAGGTCTGTAGGTCTACCGGCTCGTTCTCGATGGTTGCCACGAATGGGGTGTCGCCCATGTAGCGCGGTCGGCCGAGGAACGGCTGGCGGGTCTGGCCGACCGGGCTTGGACGGCCGTACAGCACGATCGCGTCCTCGGGGAGGTCGTCGGTCAATGCAGCCGACACCTCGCCGAAGTCCGGTGCGGCGTTGGCGACCACGTTGGTGGTGGTCAGCCTGAACTGTCCGACCAGCACGCCGACGAGCAACACCGCCAGTCCGACCCGCAGCCAGCGGCCGGCGGCGCGGTCAGTGACGACAGTCGCCAACGCCACCAGCAGCAGCACGAACGCCGGCAGGAAGAAGAAGGCCGCGCGGGCACGGTAGGGCAGCGTCTCGAAGGGATATTCGTTCAAGTAGTGATAGACGAGCAGGAAGGCCACCGGCCCTGCCAGCAGCGGCCACCAGATGAGCCAGCTAAACAGTCGACGTCGCGATGCGGTGAGAGCTAGTGTGGCGATCAGCGCAACCGCGGCGACCGGCCACCATGAGTACCAGTACGCCAGCAGCGGCACCACCGAGGTGGCAATCTCGACGCTGCCTTCACCCAAGCGGCCAAAGAAACCGGTGGGGCTGGTGTCCAGGAAGTTGTCGGCGGTGTAGGCGAGGATCAGGTACATCGGAACACCAAGCACGAACAGCACGCCCAGGCAGATCGCGGCCACCGGTAGCGTCTGTGACCAGGTGAACCTTCCCCGCACGGTGAACCATCCGAGCGTTACCGCCATCACGCCCAGGAACACTGTGGGCTCGGGCACCCTGGTCAGCGGCAAGGCAACAGCGGCGCCACCGGCCAGCACAAGCCAGCCGGGCCGTCGCTCGTCCAGCCAGCGGTGCACCGCATAGCAGAACAGCAGCATGAAGAACAGCGGCAGCGCGTACGGCCGGGCGTAAGCGCTGTAGCGCACCATCAGCGGTGCGGTGGCCAGCACCCAGACCCCGAAGGCGCCGGCGAGGCCAAGGTGCAACCGACGCAGCAGCAGACTGAGCAACACCAAGATGCCGATGCCGGCCAGCACCGGCACCAACCGCTGCTGCAGCTGCCCCTGGCCGAACAGGTGCCGGAACAGCGCACCGAGCAGCGGGTCGATCGGCGGCTGCCGGGTGGCGGTGACGATCTCGACCAGGTTGTTGCTGCCGAACGGCGCGATCTGGGTCAGCTCGTCATAACTGTACGGCTGCCGGAAGGCTGTGGTGACGATGAGCGCAGCCCCCACCAGAACCCCGGTGACGTACCACCCGATGTCACCGGCCCGGCGACCAGCCACCGTATCGCCAGCGTTGCGCGTGGCGGGCGCCGCTACCGCACCCATTCGCGGTCCCCCCAGCTGCGGTCATCCGGCAATCTGCGCGCCTCAGCCTAAGGGTCTGCACGCTCTTGCAGCAGATGGGTACAGCCCCTCGGCGTAGTCGGCGCCGTAGTAGCGCTCAAGCTCGCTCAGAGTCTCGTCGGTCGTGGTCAGCGTCTTGGCCAGGACCGCGGTGCTCGGCAGGTCGTCGCCCCACGTCTGGGGATCCCACAGCTCGGACCGCATGAATGCCTTGGCGCAGTGATGGAAGATCTGCTGCACCTCGACGACCAAAGCCAACACCGGTCGGTGGCCCTGCACCACAAGGTCATCGAAGAACGGCGCATCGCTGATCAGCCGGGCACGACCGTTGATGCGCAGCGTGTCCCTGCGTCCGGGGATGACGAAGAGCAGCCCGACATGCGGGTTGGTCAGCACGTTGCGGTAGCCATCAGCTCGACGGGTTGCCCGCACGTTCGGGGATGACCACGGTCGTGTCGTCGAGCACATGGGCGAAGCCCGGCGGATCGCCCTTCGGAGACACGTCGCAGGTCCCGTCGGCGGCAGCGGTGCCGACCAGGCAGAACGGGGAGGCTGCCAGCCATTGCCGGTCCATCGTGTGCAGCCGGGTCCGGTCCTTGTTGGCTGCGCGGGCTGATGGCCGGCCCATCAGGGCCGTCAGTTCCTCATCTGTGCTGAGCTCGGTCCGCGTCGGCTGTCCCATGGCGGCCCTTCATCGCAGCAGCAGATGGCGAGTGCGGCACCACCGCACGGCGCGCGGCGGTTGACCTGGGCCGGTCGGCGCCACGCTGACTGGCGCGACGTTACGGGACCCCGATCAGCGACTCACACCTGGAGGCAGTGTCTCCGCCGCCGCCGCCGGTGCAGCGGTCGGAGCCGGGGCCACCATCGATGCTGTCGTCGCCGTCTTGGCCGGCGATGCGGTCGTTGCCGGCGAGCCCGACGAGACGGTCAGCGCCACCACCTCCCCGCAGCACATTGGCTTTCACCGACCCGCGGATCACGTCAGTCTGAGGGGAGCCGAGCACGTTCTCGACCCGCCGCAGCACGTCGCTGCTGTCGCCCTCGGCAGTCCCAGCCCTCAGGTCGACTCGCACTGCTGAAGTGAAGGTGATGGTGTCCGAACCGCGTCCCCCGTTGACTGTGTCGGTGCCTCCGCGCGGCATCAACAGGTCCTCACCCGCCTTGCCACGCAGCCGGTCAGCCCCACTCAGCCCCCACAACTCGTCTCGACCACCCGAGCCGACGATGACGTCATTGCCCCCCCAGCCGCGGATCAGGTCCGCGCCGCCACCGCCGACGATCGTGTTGGCGGCGTCGTCACCCTCGAGCTCGTCGGCATGCTTGGAGCCGCGCAGCGCCTCAATGTCGGCGCGCAACACGTCGGCACCGTCACCGTCGGCCCAGCCGAGCCCGTGCGCGGTGCTGAGATGTGCAACCCCAGGCAGGAAGGCGAACACCCGATCCGGCGCCTTGCGGAAGTCGACCGTGTCGGTGCCGGCGCCGCCGATGAAGGTGTCGCCACCACCCCGCCCGCGCAGCACGTCGTCACCGCCCCGGCCGCAGATCGCGTCGTCGCCGGCGGTACCGATCAGCACGTCATCTCCGGCAGTGCCCCGCACAGTGCACACATCGCGCGGGGTGACCGGGGCGGACGGGTCAGAGGCAGCGCTCCAGCGGTCGTCCTGATTGGCTGTCACGATGAAGGTGACGGCATTCCCGTTGTCGAGGAAGCGCAGGGTTGCGTCGGTCTGCGCACCGTCGACGTACTCGGTTTGGCCGCCGGGATCGGCCCGCACGCGGTAGTAGGTGCTGTCCGGGTCGACGCCCGACGGCGCGGACCAACTGACGTGTGCGGTGTTGTTACCGGCGTCAGCGCGGACATCACTCGGTGGCCGCAGGGCTACTGGCGCAGCGGTCGACGCTGCCGGTGCAAGCCCGACCGTCAGCAGCATCGCCGTCGCCGGTGCAGCAAACAGGAGAAAGGGCCGTCGCAATCCCCACGCTCGCGTAGTGTGCGACGGATCGAACGTTCGGCTGACTGGTGACATGGCTGCTCCTCAACGCGCGGTCAGGAGCAGCCCCCAGCTGTTTGCCCGTCAAAGCATGCACCTGGGGTAGATAATAACCGTCTGTGATGACTTTCGTACGGATATCGATAAAAGTCGGTGAACGTCCGGCTATTTATCAGTCTTGCGCGGTGGTCTCGGCCATCCTGTAGGCATCCCGGCCAGCGAGCTTCGCCTGATACATGGCCTCGTCTGCACGGTGCAGCAGCTTGTCCGGGTCCGTGGTCTGTGTGTCCATCATCGCGATCCCGATGCTCAGTGTGGCGCACAGCGGCTCGTCCAGGCCGTCGATACCGATCGGCTCCGCGGTCACCACGCGCAATCGCTCGGCCAACTCCTCTGCCTGGGCGACGGACAGTCCGCGGCCAACCACCACGAACTCGTCGCCGCCCAGTCGAGCGACCATGTCACTGTCTCGCGCGGCTGCCTGCAATCGACCGGCGATGGCCATCAACACCCGGTCGCCGACACCGTGACCGAGCGTGTCGTTGACCTTCTTGAACCTGTCGATGTCGCAGAACAGCACCGCCCCCCGGTCTTGCTGCTGCTGGCTGGACTGGATCACCTCGACCAGCCGCCGTCGCAGGGTTCGACGGTTAGGCAACCCGGTCAGCACATCGTGGTCTGCCCGTCGGGCCAGCTCAGCCTCAGCGGCCCGGCGGCTGCTGACGTCCTCGATTTGACTCACCGCACTGAGCGGGCGGCCGTCTGCACTCCACACGATTGAGGTGGTCACCAGCGCCCAGATGATGGTGCCGTCGCTGTGCAGGTAGCGCTTCTCCGACTGCCGCGGGCTGCCAGCAGCTCCGCGTTTGACGAGCTCACCCAGCAAGGCAGCCCGAGCCGCGCGATCGTCGGGGTGGGTGATGTCGTCGTCTTTGCTGTGCAGCAGGTCCGCCTCACGCCTACCCACCATCCGGCAAAACGCCGGGTTCACCCTCACAAACCTGCCCGCGTCGCCCAGGTGCAGTCCGATCACGGCCATCCCGGAGCCGGCACCATCGAACGCCTGCCGCAACACTTCCTCGCTGGCGCGCAGCCGATCGGTCAGCCGGGCATTGTTGATAGCGATACCGGCCTGGGTGGCGAACATCTCCAACAGCTCACGACGGAACCGATCGGGCTTGCGACGGTCGTGCGGCAAGTCGACCGAGAGCACACCGACGACGTCCCCGGCCGGTGAACGCAGCTGGGTGAACAGGGCGTCAAGGTGGTGCCAGGCGTCCGGGTCGTCCTCGTTCTCGTCCTCGACCTCGGGTACCCATCCCACCGGCTTACCCTCGGGCAACCTTTCGTGCGGCACGAAATACAGGGCGCCCCAACTCTCCGCGATCGCCAGCTCAGCATCCCAGGCGTCGGCTGGCAGGCTGCGGTCGAGCAGTTGATCCCGGGCCCCCTCGGGACCGGCGACAGCCAGCGTCTCGTAGGTGGCATCATCGGCGAGCAGGCTGACCACGGCCACCTCGAAACCCACCGCGTCGAGCACACCCTCGACAACCGCCTGCAGGGTGTCCACCAAGTTGCCGCCGCTGCTGACCTGCACCACCGTCCGGTGCAGGCGCCGCATGGCATCGATGCCGGTCATGTCGGTCTCTGTTGGCACGAGGCTCCTTTGCCATCTGTTCACTGGACGTTCGTTGTTACGACGTCCAACGCGTGCCCGCGCCGATGCGTTACGGCACCCTAGTGTTGCGACGGCTCGACATGGTGAGGGCACACCGCCGGTGGCCATGTCACCGGCTTTTCACCTTTCCGTGACGCACTGGAACGAAACCCTGTTTAGCGTCACCAGCATGACGCCCAGGCCACACTGCTGCCGAGGCGGCTCCCTGCACGGCTCAATCTCGATGTCGCCTTCGGCCTGGAACGGGCGCGCCGCAACGCTGGCGGTGCGGCGTTAGCGCTGATGCATGCGCGGCACCAACGCGAGACGTGGGAGCGCAGACTGGCTGCGGACTCGGGTGCGTCACTGCCGGTGGACGAACACCAGCGCCCGGTCGTCGGCTGAGACGTCCAGCCTGTCGAGCAGCCGCCGAGCGCCGTTGCTGAACCCTTCGCGTCCCATCCGCTCAGCCTCACCAACCAACTTGTCGATGCCCAGGGTGAAGTCCCGCTCGGCGGTCTCCACCAGGCCGTCGGTGAACAACATCATGGCGTCACCGTGTTGCAGCATCCCAGCGGTCGGAATGAACTCCGCTTCGTCGACCAACCCCAGCGCCGGGCCGGAAGAGGTGTGCACCTGCCACCGACCCGAGCCGGCATGCAGCTGCACACCGGGCGGGTGGCCGGCCGTACGCAACTCGAACCGGCCGGTCTGCAAGCTCAGCGACAGATGCGCGGCCGTGGCGAATCCCTCGCTCCACTCCTGACGAAGCAGGTAGTTGTTTGCCGCCGGCAGAAACTCCTCGGCGGGGAGGGCGCCGAGGAGGCCACCAAATGCACCAGACAGCAACAGCGCCCGAGTGCCTGCCGCCAGGCCCTTGCCGGAGACGTCCACCACGACGATCTCCACGGCGAGACCGCGCTGGGTTTTGGCCGCCACCACGAAATCTCCGGCGAACTGCGCCCCGCCAGCCGAGCGCATCACAGCCTCGGCGGACCAGCCGGGGGGAAGCGGCGGAAGCTCGGATTGCGAGTTAAGCCGGTCGCGAAGGTCGATCAACATCGATTCGCCGGTTGAGCCGAGCCGGTTGCGGCACACCGCAACGACCATCACCATCGCCAGCGTGGCCAGCACCGCCACCGCCGCCAACAGCAACGAGTCCACGTCGATCTTCAACACCGCTATCGCCACCGAGGCCGCCTGGACGCCCAGCAGCATCATGAACATCCGGAGTGGCAACAGCAGGCTGCCCAGCAGCATGGGCACACCGAACGCACTGATCGGCACCCACTGCTGCCCGGTGAGCAGCAAGAAGAGGGTGCCCAGGGTCAGACAGACCAGCCCGATCAGCAGCAGACGCTGCGAGTCTTGCTGCCCGGCCCTGCGCGCAACGGCGCGCCCGCGCCTTTCATCGAGCGGGGCAGGCCGCGAGCGGTCCCCGTCGGGCAGTAGTCCGACCACGTCAGCGATTCTAACCGCCGGCCGTTGGCTGCTCCGCTGTCATGCTGCTCGGGCGGGCGGCCTGGCATGACCTGCACCAGTACAGCCGGCGACCTGCCATCTCGGCCACCGCCACCGGCTCGGCGCAGACCACGCAGCGCTCCCCCGCGCGGCGGTAGACGTAGTGTCGCGGGCCGCTGCGGCGTCGCCGGCCGTGCTCGGGGCGCAACGTCTGGATGCGGCCGGTGCGTGCGCCGTCGGCAAGCAGAGCCACCAGGTCGTCCCACAACGCCTCCCAGTCTGACCTCGACATTGCGCGACCCGGCAGGTACGGATCCAGCCCGTGCCGATAGAGCACCTCGGCGCGGTAGACGTTGCCGACGCCCGACAGCACGCTCTGGTCCATCAACAACGCAGCCAACGGCCGGCTCGAGCGGGAGATTCGCAGCCACGCGCGCTCGGGGTCGGCGTCGCGACGCAGGGGATCTGGACCGACCCGCTGGACCACGGCTGACCGCTCGTCGTCGGTCAGCACCGCACAGGTGGTTGCGCCCCGCAGGTCAAGGTAAGACCGGGAGCCTTCGATCCGCATCCGCACAGCGCCGACTGGTGCCGGGGCGGGCGTCTCGGCGAGCCGGATCCGACCGAACAACCCCAGATGCACGTGCACCTGGCGATCGGGGCCGAAGTCGATGAACAGGTGCTTGCCCACTGCCTCGGCCCGGCGGATGGTGCTGCCGTCGACCAGAGCGGCACCCGCAGTGAAGCGGCCTTGTGGGCTGGTCACCTGCACGCTCTCGCCCCGGAAAGCCCGGTTCAGCGCTCGCGCCAGCCGGTGCAGCGTGTGCCCTTCAGGGATGGTCTGCGCCGATCACGATGGCAGCGGGGGCAGCGTGCCGGTCCGCTCATAGTCGCTGAGCATGTCGATCCTGCGAGCGTGTCGCGGCCCACCGGTGAACCCGTCAGCGACGAAGGCGGTGACAAATGACATCGCCTCCTCGATGCTGTGCATCCGGGCTCCGATGGAGATGACTTGAGCGTTATTGTGCTGGCGCGCCAGCTGTGCGGTCTCCACAGTCCAGGCCAGCGCCGCCCGAACACCGGTGACCTTGTTGGCAGCGATCTGCTCACCGTTACCGGAGCCGCCGATGACGACCCCGAGACTGTCCGGCTCGGCAGCGACCGCCTCGGCTGCGCGCAGACAGAACGTGGGGTAGTCGTCGTCCGGGTCGTAGGTCACCGGACCGTGGTCGACGACCTCATGACCGCCCGCGGACAACCGCTCGGCGATCGCAGTCTTGAGCTCGAGGCCAGCGTGGTCGGAGCCGAGATGTACGCGCATGATCGGCAGTCTTGCAGAGTCAACAACGGGCTGTGGGTGGCTCGGCTCAGTCGAAGATTGGGCCCTGGGTGCGGGTGCGTTTGAGCTCGTAGAAGCCTGGAGTGGCCGCAACCAACCGGACGCCGTCCCACAGCTTGCCGGCATCCTCGCCCTTCGGCGCAGGGGTGACCACGGGCCCGAAGAACGCGGTGCCCTCGACCGAGATCACCGGAGTACCGACCTCCATGCCCACCTGGTCCATTCCGGCGTGATGCGACTTCTTCAGCGCGTCGTCATAGTCGGTGGAGTCCATTGCGTCCGCGAGGTCGACCGGCAAACCGACCTCGGCGAGGGCTGCCTCCACGGTCGCCCGGTCGTGGGCTGCCTCACCGGGGTGGAAGCGGCTGCCCAAGGCGGTGTACAGATCCGGCAGCACCTGGTCGCCATGCTGCTGCGCGGCAGCGATGCACGCCCGTACGGGGCCCCAGGCGTAGCCCATCGTCTGCTGATACTCCTCGGGCAGGTCCTTGTCCGCGTTCAGGTAGGCCAGGCTCATCACGTGGAAGCGTGTCGTGATCGGCCGGACTTGCTCGACCTCGAGCATCCAGCGCGAGGACATCCACGCCCACGGGCACATCGGGTCGAACCAGAAGTCGGCCGTGGCGCGCTCAGTGTCGTTCATCCTTCAAGCATAAGGACGGCGCCTCGACGCCGCCGAATGCCGTCGCGAGGTCGCCGGCTCGACCGATTGCCCCGTCAGGCCACCGCGGTCGCATCGCGTGCGAGGCTTGGCTCATGCCCGGTCAAAATCTCACCCGCGACGAGGCGAAGAAGCGTGCGTCGGTGCTGTCAGTCGACTCCTACCTGGTTGAGCTCGACCTGACCACATCGGAGCAGACGTTCGCCTCTACCACCACGATTCGCTTCTCCTGCAGCGAGCCAGGAGCGGACACCTTCGCCGACCTCGTGCACGCCACCGTGCACGAGGTGGTGCTGAACGGCACGTCGCTCGACCCCGCCGCGGTGTATGCCGACAGCCGGATCGCACTGAGCGACCTGCAGGCCGACAATGAGTTGCGGGTGATCGCGGACTGCACCTACTCACGGGTCGGCGAGGGACTGCACCGCTTCGTGGACCCCGCTGACGACCGCGTCTACCTGTACAGCCAGTTCGAGGTGCCGGACGCCCGGCAGATGTACACCACCTTCGAGCAACCCGACCTCAAGGCCACGTTCGAGCTGCACGTGACCGCACCGACGAGGTGGGCGGTGGTGTCCAACTCACCGACTCCGGAGCCCGAGTCCGGACCGTCTCCCGACTCAGCTGTCTGGCGGTTCGCGCCGACCGGTCGCATCTCGACGTACATCACTGCACTGATCGCGGGCGAGTACGACGTCGCCCGCGACGTCTACACCGGTGAGCACGACGACATCCCGCTCGGTGTCTTCTGCCGCCGCTCGTTGATGCAGCATCTCGACGCCGAGGCGATCTTCGAGATCACCAAGCAGGGATTCGCGTTCTTCGAGTCGCTGTTCGCGATGGCCTACCCGTTCGGCAAGTACGACCAACTCTTCGTGCCCGAGTACAACATGGGCGCAATGGAGAACGCCGGCGCGGTCACACTGCGCGACGAGTACGTCTTTCGTAGCCGGCAGACCCGGGCGGCATACGAGGGCCGGGCCAACACGATCCTGCACGAGATGGCGCACATGTGGTTCGGCGACCTGGTGACGATGCGCTGGTGGGACGACCTGTGGCTGAACGAGTCGTTCGCCGAGTGGGCGGCGCACCACAGCTCGGCGCGCGCAACTCAGTACAGCGACGCCTGGACCGCGTTCACCAACGCGCGCAAGAACTGGGCCTACAAGCAAGACCAGCAGCCGTCGACCCACCCGATCGCCGCGGACAACACCGACTTGGAGGCGGTCGAGGTCAACTTCGACGGGATCACCTACGCCAAAGGCGCATCGGCGCTGCGTCAGCTGGTCGCATGGGTGGGTGAGGAGGCGTTCGTCGACGGACTGCGCACCTACTTCCGTCGTCATGCCTGGGGCAGCACCGACCTCAGTGATCTGCTGCTTGCACTCGAGGAGACCTCCGGCCGCGAGCTGGGCCCGTGGGCACACGAGTGGTTGCAGACGGCGGGCGTCAACACCGTGCGGCCGGTCTTCGAGATCGACGACGCGGGCAGGTATGCCGCATTTGCCATCGAGCAGTCCGCAGCGCCGCAGTTCCCGACGTTGCGACGGCACCGGCTCGCGGTCGGCTTGTACGACCGCAGCGGCGACAAGCTGGTGCGGCGTCGCCGGGTCGAGCTCGATGTTCGGGACGCGCGGACCTCTGTCCCCGAGCTGGTCGGTGAGCCGCGGCCCGACCTGCTGCTCCTAAACGACGACGACCTCACCTACACCAAGATCCGACTGGACGACCGGTCACTGAAAACGGGGGTCGCCGACATCGGAAGCCTGCCCGATTCGTTGCCGCGAGCGCTCCTCTGGGGAGCTGCCTGGGACATGACCAGGGACGCCGAGATGGCTGCCCGTGACTACGTGACGCTGGTGTTGCACGGCATCGGGACGGAGACAGACCTGACGGCCGTCGGCGCCCAGTGCCGCCAGGCCCAGCTTGCCGTGTCCAGCTACAGCGATCCCGCCGGGAGGGCCGACCTCAGTGACCGCTGGGAGTCGGGGCTGTGGGCGCTGGCTGAGGAGGCACCGGGTGGCAGCGACCACCAACTGGCCTTCGTCCGCGCCGCAGCAGCTGCCACCCATACCGACCGAGCCGTCGGCCGGGTGCACGGCTTGCTCGACGGGTCCGGTCCGATGCCGGGGCTCCGGGTCGACACGGACCTGCGCTGGAGTCTGGTCACCGCGCTTGCGCGCGCCGGTGCGCTGGGGCCAGATGACATCGCCGCCGAGCGCAGGCGCGACAACACCATCGCCGGGCAGGAGCATGCGGCCGCAGCATTTGCCATCCGGCCGGTGCCGATGGCCAAAGAGCAGGCATGGGACGAGGTGGTCGTCCGCGAGGATGTCGCCAACGAGACCCAGCGCTCCATCTCGTTGGCCTTCCAGGTGCCCGGGCAGTCAGCGGTGCTGGCGCCGTACGTGGATCGCTACCTGGATGTGGCTGCTTCGGTATGGGAGGCCAAGGGGACATACCGCGCCACGCTCATCTTGCGCTTCATGTTTCCGTCGGCGCTGGTGGACCAGGCCACCGCAGACAAGGTGCGTAGCTGGCTGGACAGCGCAACAGCAAACCCGGCGGCCCGGCGGCTGGTCGGTGAGGGG
>JACCYS010000156.1 GCA_013696365.1 Nocardioidaceae bacterium | reverse complement strand
CAGCACCTGGACACCGAAGGACGCAAAACGCACGCCGCCACCACCGCCTACGACAGCGGTGGCGGGATCGTCGGACGTGCTCGACACCTGTGGGTCAGTGTTGACCCCGCCGCCTTCGGCTGAGCGGTTGGTCGGGGTCAGGAACTCTTGCCGGAGGACCCCGAGTCGGGACGAGAACTGCGCCAGGTGCGCTCGAATGGCAGCCGCCAGGCGTTCGGGGCGATCAACTGGTGGATTGCGTTTGGTCCCCAAGTGCCGGGCTGATAGCGACGCACCGGCGGCGGGTCGTCGATCAGCGGTGTGGAGATCTCCCACAACCGCTCGATGCCCTCGGCCGTGGTGAAGAGCGTGTGGTCGCCGCGCATGGCGTCGTGGATCAACCGCTCATACGCCTCGAGCACGTCGCCCTCCCGTCCGGTCTCGTCCAGCGAGAACTGCAGGCTGAGCTTGTCCAGCTTCATCCCGGTGCCGGGACGCTTGCCGTAGAACGACAACGACACCTTGGACGCCTCGGCCAGGTCGAACGTCAGGTGGTCCGGCCCGTGCGCGCCAACACCAGAGTGCGGCGGGAACATCGACTTGGGTGGCTCACGGAAAGCGATCGAGATGATCCGCGCCCCCTCAGCCATGCGCTTGCCGGTGCGCAGATAGAACGGCACCCCGGCCCACCGCCAGTTGTCCACCTCGCACTTGAGCGCGACGAAGGTGTCGGTCTCGGACTCCTCGGCCACCCCGGGCTCCTCCCGGTAGCCGTTGTACTGGCCGCGGACCACCTCTCGCGGGTCGATCTGCGACATAGACCTGAACACCTTGTTCTTCTCCACGCCGATCGCTTCCGGTGCCAGCGCGGTGGGCGGCTCCATCGCGGTGAATGCCAGCACCTGGAAGAGGTGGGTGACGACCATGTCGCGGTAGGCGCCGGTGGACTCGTAGAAGCCGGCGCGGTTCTCCAGCCCCAACTCCTCGGGCACGTCGATCTGCACGTGCTCGATGTGGTTACGGTTCCAGATCGGCTCGAACAACCCGTTGGCGAACCGGAACGCCAAGATGTTCTGCGCCGCCTCCTTGCCCAAGAAGTGGTCGATGCGAAAGATCTGCTCCTCGGCGAACGTCTCGTGCAGCCGTTCGTTGAGGGCCCGGGCACTCTCCAGATCGGTGCCGAACGGCTTCTCCATCACGATCCGAGAGCCCTCCACCAGCCCGGCTTCGGATATCGCTTGGACCACCGGCAGCGCCGCTTTCGGCGGCACGCTCAGATAGTGCAGCCGCGACGGCGGTTCGCCCTCGAGCTTTTCCTCGACCTCGGCGACCGCCTTGGCCAGCACCTCCGGACCGTCACCCTGGCAGACGTAGGTCAGTCGGCTGGCGAACTCGGCCCACTGCTCGTCGTCGACACTGTGGCTGCTGAACTTCTGCACCGACTCCCGGGAGAAGTTGACGAACTCCTCGTTGGTCATCTCCTCCAGCGAAGTACCCACGATGTAGCAGCCCGCAGGCAGCAGGCCGGCCTGATCCAAGTGCAGCATGCCCGGCAGCAGTTTGCGCCGAGCCAGATCACCAGTGGCCCCAAACAAGACGATGACGTGCGGTGCGGGCGGCTGGATGGTCGCGCCCCGGGCCTCCTTGGTGTCACTGCTCATGCGGTCCATGGATTGCTACGTCCGTCCTGGCGGCGAGGCTGGATGACCGACGTTACTCCTGGCTGCTGTGCCCCGCTAGCATGCCGCCGATGCCTGACACTCGGTGGTGGCCACGGAGCACCTGCTATCAGATCTATGTCCGCAGTTTTGCCGACTCCGACGGGGACGGCGTGGGTGATCTGGCAGGGGTGACCAGCCGGCTCCCCTATCTTGCCGAGCTCGGCGTCGATGCGGTCTGGCTGACGCCGTTCTACTCCTCACCGCAGGCCGACCACGGCTACGACGTCAGCGACTACTGCGACGTCGACCCCCTCTTTGGCACCCTGGCGGACTTCGACGCGCTGCTGACGCAGGCACACGGGCTTGCGCTCAAGGTGATGGTGGACATCGTCCCCAACCACTCTTCTGATGAGCATGTGTGGTTTAAGGCTGCGCTGGCAGCGGCGCCGGGTAGCCGAGAGCGTGCCCGCTACCTGTTCCGCGACGGCCGCGGTGCCGGCGGGGCCGAGCCGCCGAACAACTGGCAGTCCAACTTCGGCGGCCCAGCCTGGACCAGAGTGCCGGACGGGCAGTGGTATCTGCACCTGTTCGACAGCGGCCAGCCCGACTTCGACTGGACCAACCCCGAGGTCGGGGACGAGTTCGAACGGGTGCTGCGTTTTTGGCTAGACCGGGGTGTGGACGGTTTTCGCATCGACGTCGCGCACGGCATGGTCAAAGCCGACGGCCTGCCTGACCTGACGGCCGAGCAGCTGGCCGCCGAGGGTGGCGAGCTGCTCGAGACCCTGGGTGAGGCTGCTCGGCCCTTCTGGGACCAGCCGGGCACCCACGACATCTACCGCCGCTGGCACAGTGTGCTCGCCGACTATGACGGAGACCGGATGGCGATCGCCGAGGCGTGGGTCGGTGACGCCGAGGCGATGGCGCGCTACCTGCGGCCGGACGAGTTGCAGCAGGCCTTCAACTTCCACTGGCTGATGGCGCCATGGTCCGCGCAGGCGTTGCGCGAGGTCGTCGAGCACACGTTCCGCGCGACCCGGCCGGTCGGGGCCTGGCCGACCTGGGTGCTGTCCAACCACGACGTGGTGCGAGCCGCCAGCCGGCTCGGCGACGGGGCCGTCGGCCCCGCTCGAGCCCGCGCCGGGCTGCTCGCGATGCTGGCGCTGCCCGGCTCGACCTACCTCTATCAGGGCGAGGAGCTGGGACTCCCGCAGGTGGACGTCGCGCCCGAAGACCGCCAAGATCCAGAGTTCCGCAATGGGCGCGGGGTGGGTCGCGACGGCTGCCGAGTGCCGCTGCCGTGGACCACCGCCGACAACGGGACGGCGCACGGGTTCTCACCACCGGGGGCTGCGGACCCCTGGCTGCCGCAGCCTGCCGGCTGGGGGCAATGGTCCGCGCAGGCGCAGGAGGGTGACGCTAGCTCGACGCTTGCTTTCGTACGGACGGCATTGCGACTTCGCCGCGAGATGCTCGACTCCCTCAGCGACGAGGTGCAACTGCACGCCGTCGACGACGACGCGCTGGTGATCCGCCGGGAGGGCTCTACCGGTGCGGGTGGACTGGTGTGCGTGCTCAACTGCGGTGCGACAGCCGTAACGCTGGCATCGCTCGGCCTTGATGCTGCTGACGTGCTCATCGCCACCAGTGCCGACGCTGTCGCCGATGCGGCGCTGCAGCCCAACACCGCCGCCTGGTTCACCGTGCGCTGAGCACCGACGTGCCGAAACCCCTTGTGCGGCCCGACCCGGGGCCGTACCTTTCCGGTACGCAGGAGAGGAGGTGGTCCGATCAATGAGTGAATCCCGGACATGCGAGGTGGCTGCCAGCTAGTCGCCACCGCTGGCCGTGATCCGCCGCCGGCGCACCCCGAGTTCCCACTGGGAGTGCCCGCTGGCTGGTGCCGAACCGGAAGGCGAGGCGACAGGCGAATTCACGGCAGCCACCCGGCCCGCAGGGGCATCGAGCCGTCCAGTCGATGCAGCGGAGCCGTCCCGGTCAAATATCGGGACGCGATCTCCGCACCCTGCGGGCCGTCCCCTGTCCAGCCCCAACGCGGTGGGTGTGCAATCAGGGAGCGAGGCGATCTCGGGACCAGCCCGCACCGGATGCGATGTCGGCATCCGTGCGCGTGAAGCGCAACCGGTCGTGCATCCGGCCGCGCCGGCCATGCCAAAACTCGACCACCTGCGGTTGCACCCGATACCCGCCCCAGCCGGCCGGCCGCGGCACTGGCTCGGCGTCCGGGTGCGCGCGATCCACCTCGGCGTAACGATCCTCCAGCCACCCCCGGTCCGGCACGACCTGACTCTGCGGTGACGCCACCGCACCCAGCTGCGACCCGCGGGGGCGCGACGCGAAATAGGCGTCGTCCTCGGCTGGCGACAGCCGGTGCACCGGTCCCTCGATGCGCACCTGCCGCTGCACCTCGTGCCAGGTCATGGCGAGTGCGGCGTACGGGTTGGCGGCCAGCTCGGCGCCCTTGCGGGACTCAGTGTTGGTGAAGAACACGAACCCGCGGGCGTCGGCACCCTTCAGCAGAACCAGACGCACCGACGGGCGCCCGTTCGGCGTCGCCGTCGCCAACGCCATGGCGTTCGGCTCATGCACCCCCGCGTTCACCGCATCGGCCAGCCACCGGTCGAAGAGCGCCACCGGGTCGTCGCCTGCCGCCGACTCGGCCAGGCCGGCAGCCGCATACTCCTCGCGCATCGCCCGCAGCCGCTCGTCGTCCACCCGTCGAGGCTAGTAGGTGCTCGGCGCCTCGGCGCCGGTCAGCCCAGTGGCAGACTGGGCGCAGCACTCAAACCCACGGAGGACTGCCGCAGTGACCGATGCCCAGCTGACCATCCCGTCCGACCTGCTGCCCTCTGACGGGCGCTTCGGCTCCGGGCCGTCCAAGGTGCGGCCGGAGGCGTTGGCAGCGCTGGCCGCCACCGGTTCCGGCCTACTCGGAACCTCGCACCGACAGGCACCGGTCAAGAACACCGTGCGCCGCGTCCGCGAGGGGCTCGCCGACCTGTTCAACCTGCCCGACGGCTACCAAGTGGTTCTCGGCAACGGCGGCGCCACCGCCTTCTGGGACATCGCCACCCTCGGCCTGATCCGGGCCACGAGTCAGCACCTGTCGTTCGGCGAGTTCTCGGCCAAGTTCGCGAAGGCGGCCGCCGAGGCACCGTTTCTTAACGACCCGACGGTGCTCACCGCAGCGCCAGGAGCCCGACCGGCTGCGGTCGCCGAGGACGGGGTGGATGCCTACGCGTGGGCGCACAACGAGACCTCCACCGGCGTGATGACCGACGTACGCCGCATCGACGGCGCCGACGACGACGCGCTGGTGCTCATCGACGCCACCTCGGGTGCCGGTGGGCTGCCGGTGGACCTGTCAGCCGTCGACGCGTACTACTTCGCGCCACAAAAGTCGTTTGCCGCAGACGGTGGTCTGTGGATCGCGTTGCTCTCGCCCGCAGCGCTGGAGCGGGCCGCCCAGCTCGCCAGCTCGGATCGCTGGGTGCCGGCATTCCTCGACCTGCCCACCGCGATCGACAACTCGGCAAAGGACCAGACCTATAACACGCCGTCGGTCGCCACGCTGTTCTTGATGGCCGAACAGCTTGACTGGCTCAACGGCAACGGTGGCCTGAGCTGGGCAGTCGAGCGGACCACCGACTCGTCGGACCGCCTGTACCGCTGGGCAGACAAGACCTCGTATGCGCAGCCATTCGTCACCGATCCGGACGCACGATCGCTGGTCGTCGGCACCGTCGACTTCGACGACAGCGTGGACGCAGCAGCAGTCGCCGCAGTGCTGCGAGCCAACGGGGTCGTCGATGTCGAGCCGTACCGCAAGCTGGGGCGCAACCAGCTGCGGGTGGCGATGTTCCCGGCGGTCAAGCCCGCTGACGTCGAGGCGCTCACGGAATGCATCGAACACGTCGTCGAACACCTGGCCTGAGCCGCACCCGAGGCCGCGAGCCAAGTCAGTAGTACGGGGCCTCGCGGCGGGCGAGCATCCGTCGACGCAACCAGACCAACCCCCCGCCGAGCACCACGAGCCCTGCGAGCACGGCTGC
>JACCYS010000137.1 GCA_013696365.1 Nocardioidaceae bacterium | reverse complement strand
TGTTCTTGGCCTGTGCGGTCGTCGGGCTCGTCTGGCTGCTGGGGCTGGCAGCACTCGGCTGGCTGCAACTGCCACTGCCTGAGACGCCGCAGACCGAGGGAATCCCCACCCCCACTCTGCTGCTGGTGGCCGGTGCGCTGCTCGGCATCGTGCTGGCAGCGGTGTGCCGGGTGGCGGCGCGGGTGTCGGCGCGGCGCCGAGCGCAGGTGGCGGAGCGCGCGATGACCGCCTCGGTGGCCACCGTGGCGGACACCCATGTGATCGTGCCCGTACAGGCCGAGCTCGAGCGACATGACCGGGTGGGTGCCGCCCTGCAGGAGGCCGTGGGCGGCTGACCCTGCGGCCTGCCCGGTTGGCCTGCCCGGTTGGCCTGCCCGGTTGGCCCGGACGGGTTGGCCCGGACCGTCGGCGGCGGGTCGCTCACTCGGTTCCGTAGGCACCTCTTCACGGGGTGGTGCGGTGCCTCTTGCACCGAGTGACGTGCCAAGCCCCGGGGCGATGGGCCTTGCCGGCCCGGCGACCCCGGCCTCCGGCGCTCATACCGAGCCCGGCGCCGACCCGAGCAACCAACCGCGCACCGGAAATCCACCCGTGGTCCGCACCACCCAGCGGCTGCTCGCGGTCGGGTAGGCACGGACCGTACGCGCCACCGCGCCGCCGTCGAAGATCTCGACGATCGACCCGTCCACGAGCACTCGCGGCTCCACCAATGGTGTGGCAGCCAACTGCCACTCGGCGACCAACACTTCGTCGCCGGGGTCGGCATGCTCAATCAGCCACAGCGACATCGGACCAGCACCATCGGCTAGGTCAAGCTCGAAGGCGGCCGCCTCGAACGGCTCGCCCGCAGTGACCTCGAGACCTGCCCGCCGCAGCAACCGCAGCTCGGGCGCCGGCTGAGACACAAGGACGCCATCGGCCACGAACAGCTCACGGACGAAGGTCAGCACCCCGGCCCAGCCGGCCGCCTCGACGTCGGTGGCGCTGCGGCCGTCCTCACGCGACCATCCCCACAGCAGCACCCGGTCGTCGAGGGTGAGCACCTGTGGGGCGTAGAACGACGGGCCGCTGTCCAGCTCGCCCGCCGCGACTGGGGTGAACCGGGGACCAGCGACGGTGTCGGCGAGGTCGCCGATGAACCAGCGCACCCCGTCGAGGGAGAACCCGCCGCCGACCTGCCGCCACAGCGACACCAGCAGCACCCATCGCCCGTCCACCCGCATCAGGTTGGGGCACTCCCAGATGTTGGCGGGGGCGGCGGTGGCCGCAAGCGGGTCGGCTGCGGTCAGCAACGCACCCAGCGGGACCCAGGCCCGTAGGTCGTCGCAGCCGTACACCAGCAGTTGCGGTTGGCCGTGGCGGTGGCCGGCGCCCTGCACGGCGTAGCGGTGACCGGCCAGCTCAAACACGAAGGGGTCGCGGACGTCGGTGATCGCCGGGTCGTCCGGCATGCCCGTCACCGAGCCCTGCTCGGCCACCCAGGTCTGCATCCGCCTGTCGCCGCGGGCAAGCAACACCTGCGAGCGTCCGCCGTCGTCGACGACACCGCTGTAGACGGCGATCGGCACACCGGTGTCGTCCACCACGCAGCCGCTCCAGCAGCCATACGCGTCCAGCTCGCCGGGGCGGTTGACCAGTGCGATCGGCTCCGGCTGCCAGTGGACCAGGTCGGTCGAGCTGATATGACCCCACTTGATCGCCTCGTGCACCGGCCGCTCGGGGTTGTGCTGGAAGAACACGTGGTAGCAACCGTCGACGTATGAGCAGCCGTTCGGGTCGTTCACCCAGCCGCGGTCGGGACGCCCGTGCAGCCCCGGGAACGCCGGGTCCGGGTGCTCGCGCCGCACGACAGCCACCATACGTGGGCACACGCCGTGGTGGCAGGCCTGCGCGACCCAGCAGTCCTTGACCGGCTCTTGTACGGTGCGCCAATGGCACACCGACACCCGTCCCGCCTCGACGAGCTCGACGAAGGCCTGGACGTCCGACCCCAGTTCTCCCGAGAGGGCGAGACCGTCGACATCCCACGACGCAAGATCTCGCAGACCTCGGTGGCACCGGAGACGGCCTACCAGATCATCCGCGACGAGTTGATGCTCGACGGCAACGCCCGGCTCAACGTTGCGACATTCGTGACGACCTGGATGGAGCCCGAAGCGGACAAACTGCTGCAGGAGTCCGCGGCCACGAACATGATCGACAAGGACGAGTACCCGCAGACCGCGCAGATCGAGTCGCGCTGCCTCGACATCCTCGCCGACATGTGGCACGTCCCGTCCCCCG
>JACCYS010000122.1 GCA_013696365.1 Nocardioidaceae bacterium | reverse complement strand
AGCGGGTGTTGGTCCACGGCCACGAACGGGCGTACCTGCGGATCGGTGAGGGTCCCGCGCTGCTGCTGCTGCACGGACTGGGCTGTGACTCGAGCACCTGGTTGCCGGTGCTACCGATGCTGGCCGAGAACTTCACCGTGATCGCCCCCGACCTGCTCGGACACGGGCGGTCGGGAAAGCCGCGCAGCGACTACAGCCTTGCTGGGTTCGCCAACGGCATGCGCGACCTGCTGACCGTGCTGCAGATCGAGCACGTCACCGTGGTTGGGCACTCGATGGGTGGCGGGGTCGCCATCCAGTTCGCCTACCAGTTCCCCGAGTTGGCCGACCGGCTGGTGCTGGTGGCATCCGGTGGGTTCGGGCCGGAGGTTTCGTGGGTTGTTCGCGGGCTGACCTTGCCGGGCGCGGGTACGGCGTTCGGTGCAGCGTCGATGTGGCCGTGGCGGCCGGTGGTCGCCGGCGGGCTGCGGCTGCTGGCGCGCACCGGGGTGCGGCACGTCCGCGACCTCGGCGAGGTGGCCGACGTCTACGAGGGTCTGGCCGACCCGCAGGCGAGGGCAGCGGTGCGGCACGTCGTGCGGTCGGCCGTGGACTGGCGTGGCCAGATCGTGAACGTGACCGATCGGGCGTACCTCAGCGAGGTGCTCCCGATGTGCATCATCTGGGGCGCCGACGACCTGGTGTTCCCGGTCACGCATGCGCACCGTGCCGACGAGCTCGCCCCAGGGGCCGAGGTGCACGTGCTGGACGACAGCTCGCACTTCCCGCACAAGGACCACCCGGCGGTTGTGGCCGATCTGATCACCGACTTCGTCGGGCGCACGTCACCCGGGACGCGGCATCGTGCGACGTTCCGCAAGCTGCTGCGCAACGGTGACATCGCCGAGGTGCGCGAGCTCCCCGACACCGACGTGTGATCCGGGGCGAGGTGGTCGGGGGACCAGCGCGTCCGCCGTCAGTGTGCACCACGAGATGTCGTCCCCGTCGTGCGTCTGCGCACATCCGGGGCTGCGAACTATGCGGGCGAGCGTACGAGGTAGCCACCCAGGGCGAGCCAGGCGAGGCAGAACCATGCGACCGGCATGCTCGGCAGGTTCCCAAACCCAAGAATGCCCAGCAGCACCATCCCAGGGATCGCGAGCAACACCAGCCAGGCGCCGAGCCGAGGCGCCCCCGGTGAACGGAGCCAGGCAATCCCGGCGAGGATGGAGCCGACGGTGAGCAGCAACAGGCCGAGCAGGGTTCCGACGAGGAAGCCACCATCCTCAACTAGCGTGCCCTCGAAGACGGTGTAGTCCGTCACGATTGCCGCAAGATTGAGCAGCAGCCCGGTCAAGGACAATCGCAGGCCCCAGCGCTCGGCCCGCGATGCCCGGGCGTAGCGCATGCGGACAAGGCTCACCAAGCCGACGAGCAACCCCAGAAGGACAAGGAAGTACACCTTGCCGTACGCCGAGTAGACCGTGTCGGGCTCCGCGACGAGACGAAGGGATGCAGCACGCCACCCGGGGCGTCCGCCCAGGGCGGGCTGGTGCCGGCGCCAGCGGTCGACCGGGAACAGGCCAGCGTGATCGGCGGCAGAACGAGCAGCCCAACCACGCTTGCCACGATGGCGACGAGCCCGCCTCGGCGGCCAGCTAGCGACGCTTCCACGGGTGCACGGTAGTCGTCCCCGCCCCGGCGATCCAGGATCTGGTCGCCACGGGCTGGGCAGCCGGTACCGGCTGGTTGCGGCAGCATGGGCCGCGTGGACCCCGTCGTCGCGCTGCGCCGCATCGCCTTCCTCCTCGAGCGCCAGCAGGAGGCGACCTACCGCATCCAGGCCTACCGCAAGGCGGCGAATGCGTTGGCCGCGCTCGACCCCGACGACGTACGCCGCAGAGCCGCGGCCGGCACGCTCACCAGCCTGCCCGATGTCGGTCCGAAGACCGCAGCGGTGGTGACCGAGGCGTTGGCCGAGGGAGTGCCGGCATACCTGGAGCGGCTCGAGTCCGAGGTCGCCCCGCTCACCGCCGGCGGTGAGGTCGTCCGGGCGGCACTGCGCGGTGACCTGCACACGCACTCGGACTGGACCGACGGCGGCAGCCCGCCGGCGGAGATGGCCGCGGCCGCACGGGCGCTTCGTCACGACTACTCCGCGCTCACCGACCACTCGCCGCGGCTCACCGTGGCCCGCGGGCTGAGCGCCGCACGGCTCCGCGAACAGCTCGACCTCGTCGAACGGCTCAACTCCGACTTGGCGCCGTTCCGGCTGCTCACCGGCATCGAGGTGGACATCTGTGACGACGGCTCACTCGACCAGGACGCAGACCTGCTGGCCAGTCTGGACGTGGTGGTGGCCAGCGTGCACAGCAAGCTGACGATGGAGCGGGCAGCGATGACCCGGCGAATGCTGATGGCGGCGCGCAACCCGCTGGTCGACGTGCTGGGCCACTGCACCGGCCGACTGGTCGGCGGCGCACGCGGCGGCCGCAAGCAGTCACAGTTCGACGCCGAGCGGGTGTTCGCCGCATGTCGTGACCACGGCACCGCGGTCGAGATCAACAGCCGGCCCGAGCGCAGCGACCCACCCGACGATCTGCTCGCCCGTGCCGTTGAGATCGGCTGCCTGATGAGCATCGACAGCGACGCGCATGCCCCCGGCCAGCTCGACTTCCTCGACTACGGCTGCGCCCGCGCCGCTGCACACGAGGTGCCGCTGGAACGCATCATCAACGCCTGGCCGCTGGACCGGCTGCAGGTCTGGCGCCGGGACCGCATCGGCTAGGCGTCGCCACCCTCCTGCTTGACCCCACGGACTGCGGTCGGGTCGTCGATCTGGTATGCGGCGAAGGCGTCGGTGACCGCCTCCGGCTTGACCTCGCCGCGATGGGCCAGCGCCTGCAGGGTCGCCACCACCACCGAGGCTGCATCGACCTGGAAGAAGCGCCTCGCCGCCGGCCTGGTGTCGGCGAAGCCGAACCCGTCGGTGCCGAGCGACTGCCACTGCCCCGGCACCCAGCGGGCGATCTGGTCGGGAACGGCCCGCATGTAGTCGCTGACCGCCAGCACCGGGCCGGCGGCACCGTCCAGTGCCTTGGTGACGTAGGGGGTCCGCGGCGACTCACCCGGATGGTTGAGGTTCCACCGCTCGGTGTCCACGGCGTCGCGGTGCAGCTCGTTCCACGACGTCACCGACCAGACGTCGGCGGCGACACCATGGTCGTCGGCGAGCATCCGCTGGGCGTCCAGCACCCAGGGCAGTCCGACGCCGGACGCGAGCAGTTGCACCCGTGGCCGCTCGTCGTCGGACTGGTCAGCTCCGTCCGGCTCTGCAGCGGCGCGGAAACGGTAGATGCCCTTGAGCAGCGCCTGCACATCGAGGTCATCGGGTTGCGCCGGCTGCACGAACGGCTCGTTGTAGACGGTGATGTAGAACGTGACGTCCTCGCCGTGCGGATGCTCGTCGGTGCCGGCGTACATCCGGTGCAGCCCGGAGCGCACGATGTGGCCGACCTCGTAGGCGAACGCCGGGTCGTAGTGCACGATCGCCGGGTTGGTCAGCGCGAGCAGCGGTGAGTGTCCGTCGGCATGCTGCAGCCCCTCGCCGGTCAGCGTGGTCCGCCCGGCCGTGGCCCCGATCAAGAAGCCGCGGCAGAGCTGGTCGGCCAGCGCCCAGATGGCGTCCCCGGTGCGCTGAAACCCGAACATCGAGTAGAAGAGGTAGAACGGGATCATCGGCTCGCCGTGAGTGGCGTACGAGCTGCCGGCGGCAGTGAACGACCCGATCGAGCCTGCCTCGCTGATGCCTTCGTGCAGCAGCTGCCCCTCAGTGGACTCCTTGTAGGTGAGCAGCAGCTTGCGGTCGACCGACTCGTAGCGTTGCCCGTGCGGGCTGTAGACCTTGGCGGTCGGGAACATCGAGTCCATCCCGAACGTGCGGTACTCGTCCGGCGCGATCGGCACGATCCGGTTGCCGATCTTGGGGTCCTTGACCAGGTCACGCAGCAGCCGTACGACCGCCATGGTGGTGGCCACCGGCTGCTTACCCGAGCCGCGCTGCAGCTCGTCGTACAGGGCGTCGCCGGGCAGCTCCAGCGGCTTGGGGGTGACCCGCCGCTGCGGCAACGCGCCGCCGAGCGCACGACGCCGCTCCCGCATGTAGCGGATCTCGTCGGAGTCTTCGCCGGGGTGGAAGAACGGCGCCACCTCGGACTTGTCGATCGCCTCGTCGCTGATCGGCAGGTACAGCCGGTCACGGAAGGTCTTGAGGTCGGCTTTGGTCAGCTTCTTCATCTGGTGGCCGGCGTTACGGCCCTCCAGGGCGTCGATCGTCCAGCCCTTGACGGTCTTGGCGAGGATCACGGTGGGCTGGCCGGCGTGCTCGCGAGCCGCCTGGAAGGCGGCGTACACCTTGCGGTAGTCATGCCCACCGCGCGGCAGCCGGCGCAGATCGTCGTCGGACAGGTGCTCGACCATCTTCTCCAGCCGGTGGTCCCCCCCGAAGAAGTGGTTGCGGATGTACTCGCCGGTCTCGGCGGCGTAGGTCTGGAACTGGCCGTCCGGGGTGCTGTTCATCTTGTTCACCAGCGCACCGTCGACGTCGCGGGCGAGCAGGTCGTCCCACTTGCGGCCCCACACCACCTTGACCACGTTCCACCCGGCGCCGCGGAAGTACGACTCCAGCTCTTGGATGATCTTGCCGTTGCCGCGCACCGGCCCGTCGAGCTGCTGCAGGTTGCAGTTGACGACGAAGGTGAGGTTGTTGAGCTCTTCGCGAGCGGCCACCCCGATGGCGCCCAGTGACTCGGGCTCGCCCATCTCGCCGTCTCCGAGGAAGGCCCAGACGTGCTGCTGGCTGGTGTCCTTGACCCCCCGATTGTGCAGATAGCGGTTGAACCGGGCCTGATAGATCGCGTTGATCGCGGTCAGGCCCATCGACACCGTGGGGAACTCCCAGAAGTCACTCATCAGCCGTGGGTGCGGGTACGACGACAATCCGTTGCCCCGACCGTGCGACACCTCTTGGCGGAAGCGCTCGAGCTGGGTCTCGTTGAGCCGTCCCTCGAGGAACGCGCGGGCATAGATGCCCGGTGAGGCGTGGCCCTGGATGAAGACCTGGTCACCGCCTCCGGGGTGGTCGTGCCCGCGGAAGAAGTGGTTGAAGCCGACCTCGTACAGGCTCGCCGCCGACTGGTAGCTCGCGATGTGCCCACCGACCTCGAGGCCCTTGCGGTTGGCCGAGGAGACCATCGCGGCCGCGTTCCACCGGATGAACGCACGGATGCGACGCTCGATGTGCTCGTCCCCGGGGAACCACGGCTCCCGCTCAGGCGGGATCGTGTTGATGTAGTCGGTGCTGCGCAGCGCGGGCACCCCGACGCGCTGCTCGCGGGCACGCTCCAGCAGCCGCAGCATCACGTACCGGGCCCGGTCTCGGCCGCGCTGATCCAGCAGCGCATCCAAAGAGTCGACCCACTCCTGGGTCTCCTCCGGGTCGATGTCCGGCAGCTGAGTGGGCAGTCCCTCGTGGATGACCGGGGGGCGCTCGGAGGCGGGGGCCACGGGAGTCCTTCCGTCGTGCCTGTCTTGTCGCCGACTTCGCCGACGACCAGCACCGGCGCCGAAGCCAGCACATGAGGGACAGTCTCTCACTCTCACCGGGTGCGCTGCCAGTATGGTGACCTGCGACTGACCGGCCACCAGGGGTCGGTGTCCGAGGAGGCATGGGTGAGCGCGGGCGCGGGAGACTCGGAGTCCCACCAGCAGGCCGCACGTCTGGGTTTCGAGACGGGCACGGTGGTTCAGGAGTTGGGTTGGGATGAGGACGTCGACAACGACCTGCGAGCAGCGGTCGAGACGCGCACGGGTGCGGAGATGGTCGACGGTGACGTCGGCGACGTGGTTGACGCTGTGCTGCTGTGGTGGCGGGACGGTGACGGTGACCTGGTCGACGCTCTCGTTGACGCGCTGACCGACCTCGCCGAGGGCGGGCTGATCTGGTTGTTGACCCCGAAGGTCGGGCTGGACGGGCACGTCGACCCTGCCGACATCGCTGAGGCGGCGCCAGTGGCGGGGCTGTCGACGACCACCTCGCAGCAGACCTCACCCGGCTGGGCGGCCACCCGGCTGGTGACCCCCAAGGCCGACCGCAAATACCGCTGAGCGCCGGCGCCAGCCGGCCCCCATACTGACCGCCATGACTCTGAATATCGGTCGTCCCGCGCCCGACTTCACCCTCACTGATCAGCACGGGCAGCAGGTGACGCTGTCGTCGATGCACGGTGCCAAGAGCGTCGTCGTGTGGTTCTACCCGTTCGCGTTCTCCGGGATCTGTACCGGGGAGCTCGGCGCCATTCGCGACGACATGCAGACCTTCCACAATGACGACGTCGAGTTGTTGGCGCTTTCGTGTGACCACATGTTCTCGCTGCGCGCGTACGCCGACCGGGACGGTCTGGACTTTCCGTTGCTGAGCGACTTCTGGCCGCACGG
>JACCYS010000115.1 GCA_013696365.1 Nocardioidaceae bacterium | reverse complement strand
CCGGCGCGTCCCAACTGGTCCAGCTGCCCCGGTCGAGGACGCGCTCGACGAGCTCGCGGGCGCCGGTGTGCCGGCTCACTGCGCGGGCTCTGCCGTGTCGAGCTCGTCGAGCCAGGCCCGGATGCTCTGCCCGTGCTGGTCCAGGGTCGGCGGGGCGGAGTGCTCGTCCAGGAAGTCGTCGTCGAGCCGCAGCGGCGGGCCGGGCAACGAGATGGACCCCAGCGTCGCGTGGTCGACGTCGATAAGCAGCCCCTGTGATCGGGTCTGCTCCCATTCATAGACCCGGTCCAGG
Source organism: Nocardioidaceae bacterium (assembly GCA_013696365.1). Lineage (GTDB taxonomy): Bacteria > Actinomycetota > Actinomycetes > Propionibacteriales > Nocardioidaceae > JACCVL01. The sequence goes on along the minus strand of JACCYS010000115.1, from coordinate 8,106 downwards.
GTCCGTACCTCACCAGCCGGGATGCCCACCTCTGCGAGCTTGGGCAACAACTCGACCAGTCGGTACTGCGCAAACGCCTGCTCGACCGCCGCGACCACCGCAACGCGGTTGCCCACTCGGTCTGAATTCGTGGCGAAGCCCGGCTCGTCGAGCGGCAGGTCGAAGGCGGGTGCAAAGCGCTTCCACAACGCCTCACTTCCCACCGAGATCTGCACCATGCCGTCTGCACAGCTGAACAGGCCGTAGGGCGCGATCGAAGGGTGGTGGTTACCGCTTGCTGATGGTACTTCGTTCGCCACGGTCCAGCGTGTCCCCTGAAAGGCGTGCACCCCCACGATGGCGGCGAGGAGACTGGTGCGAATCACCAGGCCCCGACCGGTGCGCTCGCGATCGTGCAGGGCCGCCACGATTCCAAAAGCCCCATACATGCCGGCCAGCAGGTCGCCGATGGGGACGCCGACACGTGTCGGATCCTGCGGCGAAGGACCGGTCAGCGACATCAGTCCGGCCTCCCCCTGGGCGATCTGGTCATACCCCGCGCGCCCACCTTCCGGGCCGTCGTGTCCGAAGCCAGTGATCGACAGCACCACCAGCCGCGGGTTGATCTCCTGCAGTTCCTCCATCGAGAACCCCAGCCGGTCCAGCACTCCGGTGCGGAAGTTCTCGACCAGCACATCCGCGTGCTGGAGGAGACGGCTCAGCGTCGCATGACCGTCTTGGCTCTTCAGGTCGAGCGCGATCGACTCCTTGTTGCGATTGCAGGACAGGAAGTACGTTGACTCGCGGGAGTCGTCGGGACCGACGAACGGCGGCCCCCAACCGCGAGTGTCGTCGCCCGTGCCAGGCGTCTCGACCTTGATGACGCGGGCGCCGAGGTCGCCCAGCATCATCGCCGCATGCGGACCGGCCAGGGCACGGGAAAGGTCGACGACGAGCAGGCCGTCGAGAGGTCGACGCATGGGTACCTCCGGATAGGACTGGTGGCTTAGCCTCTAGGACAGCCCAGATCCGCGCAAATGGACTCGCGACCGAGCGTCGAACAGAAGGGTGGGAGATGGCATCGAGTGAGACTCCTCCGGATGTGTACGACTCCTTGCGGCCGGTGCCGCGCCAGCGGCTCTACCTGCAGCTCGTCGAAAAGCTGACCGACTTCATCGAGCGGGAGGGGTTGCGCGCCGGGCAGCGCCTCCCGCCCGAACGTGAGCTCGCGGCCAGCTTGTCCGTCAGCCGCGCGTCGGTCAGCCAGGCACTGGTGGCGCTGGAGGTGCAGGGCATCGTCGACGTCCGGCACGGCGACGGCGCGGTGCTGTTGCATGAGCCGCTGGGCGTCCAAGTGATCGCCACCCTCCGGTCTCGGCGCAGCCGGCTTCCAGAGATCATCGAGGCGCGCTACGCCCTGGAGGTGAAGCTCGCCGAGCTGGCGGCCCTGCGCCGTACCGACGACGACCTCGCCCGTATCGATCACGCGTTGGCGTTAATGGCTGTCCAGGTCTCTGCCGGCGACCGCGGTGAGGCCGGCGACGAGGCCTTCCACAGTGCCGTCACGGCCGCTGGGCACTCCGGACTCCTGGCAGACATCATGGGCGAGATCGCCCCGGCCATCTTGGAGACGCGGATCGAGTCGCTGTCCCAACCGGGCAGGCCCGAGGCGTCCCTCGACGGTCACCTGGCGATCGCGGACGCGATCCGGTCGGGCGACCCGGTGGAGGCAGCGAGGGCGATGCGCGTGCACCTCGACCTGGTCTCCGACGTGGCGTTGCTGCGGGGTGACCAGGACATCCGGACTCACTTCGACCACCAGTCGTGATGCGGCGGCTACGACGATCAGCCTGTTGACGTGCGTAAGACCCCGGCAGGTGGGTACGAGGAACTTGTTGCCAACTCGTGACGAGGAAGCGTTGACGCGGCCACCGGGAGCAGACGAGACTCCTGGCCTATTGGACTAGTCACTGGGCCTCATGACCCGGCGCCACGGAGGTGGAGATCCCCATACAGGTGACCGCGAATAACTCAAGGCGAGCATTGGTGGCTGCGTTGAGTGCCTCAGCACTCGTGCTGGCAGCGTGCGGCGGTGGCGACAGCTCCAGCGGGTCGTCCGAGAGCGCCGACACCCAGACGCTGCGGCTGTCCCACCAGTGGCCGGCTCCGCAGGGGGACGAGGGTGACTTCCGTTCTTTGCTGGCGCAGCGCTTCTCCGACGCGGTGAACGAGAAGACCGGCGGCTCGGTGCAGATCGACGTCTTCCCCAACAGCACGATCAGCGAGTCCACCGAGCAGTACGACGCGATGACGAGCGGGGCGATCGACCTGTCGGTGTTCCCCCTCGACTACGCCTCCGGCCAGGTGCCGGAGTTCAGCATCACCTTGATGCCCACCCTGCCCCGCAGCCACGCCGAGGCGCAGCAATGGCAGACCGCCGAGATCGGCAAGCGCATCGAGGAGATCACCGAGGAGAACGGCGTCAAGATCCTCACCTGGGTCTGGAACGCCGGGGCCATCGGATCCAAGGGCGACCCCATCGTCGTGCCCGACGACATCAGCAGCGGCATGAAGATGCGGGCCGCCGGCTCATACGTCGAGGAGATGCTCAAGAACGCTGGCGCTGGGATCAGCAGCCTGCCGTCGTCGGAGATCTACAGCGCCATGCAGACCGGCGTGCTCGACGCCGCCGTCACCTCGACGGGGTCGTTCGACTCCTACAACCTGCAAGAGCAGGTCAGCTCCTACACCAGCCCTACCAAGGACTACACGTTCTGGTTCATGTTCGAGCCGCTGATCATCAGCACCTCGGCATGGGAGAAACTCAGCCCCGAGCAGCAGACCGCGCTGGAAGAGGCGGGTACGGAGCTCCAGGACTTCGCCTACGAAGCCGCTGAAGAAGACGATGCCCGAGTGGAGCAGGTCTTCACCGACGCTGGGGTTGAGGTCGTGGCCATGGACGAGGCCGCCTTTTCCGAGTGGCAGACCCTAGCGGAGGACGTCTGGGCCGACTTCGCCCAGAACGTCGAGGGCGGCGACGAGCTGCTCGAGCTGGCCAAGGAGGCATCTAACTGAGCAGCGGCAGCGCTTCGAGGAGGCACCACCACCGTCACATGGAGACTGAATGTCGGCACTGAGGTACGCACTCTCCTTTCGCTGGGCCAATGCGCTGTCCGAGGCCGCCGGGTATGTCAGCGCGTTCGCGCTGGCCGCGGCGACGGTAGTGATGCTGCACGGTGTCGCGTCGCGCTACTTCTTCGGCAGGGCGACGGTGTGGCAGACCGAGGTCAGCATCTACCTGCTGCTTGTCGTGACGTTCTGGGGGGCGGCCTACGGGCTCAAGCACCACGCCCACGTGGGCGTCGACGTCCTCACCGACCGGCTCCCCGCCCGGGGGCAGCTGGTCGCACGGATCCTGACCTCCCTGCTGTCCCTGGTGGTGATCGCGGTCGTCGCCTGGAAGGGGACCGTGTTGTGGTACGAGGCGTACGAGGGCGGCTTCAAGAGCGCGACCGCGTTCCGCGCGCCGCTGAGCGTGGTCTATGCGATCTTGCCGATCGGGATGCTGCTGGTGGCGCTGCAGTACGTCTTCTTCATCATCGAGGCCGCCAGCGCACTGGCCGGCCGGGTCCCGGTCGACGAGGCTCTTGCCGAGATCAAGCAGCACGACCCACTCGCCGACACCGTGGTGCCCGACACGGGTCCCGGCCCGGGCGCCCGCCCGGGGCCCGCAGGTGACGATCGGCAGGTGTCGCGCTGATGGACTCCCCGTTGGCCACCGGTGGCGTCATCGGCCTGATGGCGCTCGTACTGTTCATGACCGGCATGCCGATCGCGTTCGCGCTCGGCCTGACCGCGGTCGCGTCCACCGTGCTATTCCTCGACCCGGCACAGCTCGACATCTTCGCCAAGCTGGTCTTCGACTCGCTCAACGACTTCGCCCTGCTGGCCATCCCGCTGTTCATCTTGATGGGCAACATCTTCGGCGGCTCCACCGCCAGCAAGCACCTGTTCGAGGCCGGCGAGGCGTGGCTGTCGCGCATTCGCGGTGGCCTCGGCATGAGCAGCGTGGTGGCAGCAGCGTTGTTCGCCGGGCTCACCGGCTCCAGTGCCGCGACCGCAGCAGCCATCGGCCGGGTCGCCGTCCCGGAGATGCGGGCCCGCGGGGTCTCCGCCCGCATCGCGACCGGGGCCGTCGCCGCCGGCGGGACCCTGGGCATCCTGATCCCGCCCAGCATCACGCTGATCCTGTACGGGATCGCAGCCGAGCAGTCGATCGGCCAGCTGTTCGCCGGCGGTGTCGTGCCCGGCATCATGGTCACGGTCCTGTTCTGCGTATGGATCTTCATCGCGACCACGCTCGAGGACCGACGGAAGCGTTCGGTGGCGGGCGAGCGCGCCCTCGTCACCAGTGGTGTCGGCTCGGAGCACGGGTCGGGCGGTGCGACGTCCGCCGCCGCGTCCACCGGCGGTGACGCGTACGCAGCGCCGACCTACACCTGGGGCGACCGTGTGAGGGCCCTGCTCAAGGTGCTGCCGTTCCTGTCGATCATCGGCGCGATCCTGTACGCGCTGTACGCCGGTGTGGCCACCCCCAGCGAAGCCGCCGCCGTCGGTGTGCTCGTGGTGCTGGTCCTCATCGCGATCGCCTACCGCGGGATTACGTGGCGTGGGCTGGGCCACAGCCTGCTCGACGCCACCAACCAGAGCACCATGATCTTGATGATCACGACCTTCTCCGCCGTGATCGGGACGGTGCTCGCCTTCTTGTCAGTGCCGCAGGAGCTCGCGTTGATGGTGACCGAGCTGGAGATCAACAAGTGGCTGGTGCTGCTCGTCATCAACCTGGTGCTGCTGGTGCTGGGCATGTTCCTGCCGCCCGTGGGCATCATCGTGATGGTGACGCCGGTGCTGTTCCCACTGATCACCGCGCTGAACTTTGACCCGATCTGGTTCGGGGTGCTGATGACGGTGAACATGGAGATCGGTCTGATCACCCCGCCGGTGGGTCTGAACCTCTTCGTGCTCAAGGGAATCGCTCCCGACATCTCACTCAAGGACATCGTGCTGGGCACCCTCCCGTACGTCGGTGTCTTGTCCTTTTCGATCTTCTTGATGGCGGTGTTCCCCGGCATCGTCACCTGGCTTCCCAACCTGATGTTCTGAGGACCGTGACCCGTGAGCGCGCCCGTGCGACCGGTTGTCACCTTCGATGTTTTCAGCGCGTTGGTGGACTCGCGGCGGGGCGGTGCCAGAGTGTTCGACGCCTGGTCGCGAGAGCGCCACTGGCTGGTCCCCGGTGCCGAGGTCTACGACCGCTGGGACGAGCTGAACAAGCGCTCGCACCGCGATGTGGCCACCTGGCTGCCGTACGCGGAGCTGGCAGGTGCGGCCCTTGAGATGGCGTACGCGCAGCTCGACCTGCACGGCGACCCGAAGGCTGACTCCACCGCCCTGTTGGACTCGATGGTGGACTGGCCGCTGTGGCCCGACGTCGAGGACGGCCTGAGCGAGCTGGCCGGCCGCTTCCGGCTGGGGGTGTTGTCGAACATCGACGACGACCTGCTCGCCCGGACCCACGTGCGCACCCTGCCAGTGGACCCGGAGGCGGTCGTCACCTCCGAGCGGGTGCGGGCCTACAAGCCGTCGCCGACGTTCTACGCCGAGGCCGAGCGGTTGCTTGGATCGTACGTGCACGTGGCCAGCTCAGCACGTGACGTACGCGGGGCGCTCGAGGCGGGTGTCCGGGTCGTCCGCCTTCGACGTCCGGGACACGGCGTGGACCCGGACGGGCCCACGCCACCCCGCCAGGCGACGTCGACGGTCGGTCTGGCGGTCACCCTGCTCGCGGCGAAGGAAGCCGGGGACTGAGCGGCCGTGCGTCTGCGGCTCAGCCCGTGGCGTCGCCGTGGGGGCAGCGGCGGGGTCGGTGGCCGTACGAACCAGCCGCGGCTAGCCGCCCGCGTGCCAAGCCCGCGATGGCCGACCTCCCCCCGACGCACGCGCGCCACGTAAACGGGGCGGACCGCTGGTTCACGTGGCGTGCGCGCCCCGTAAAGGCACCGCGGGCCACGTTTCCGTGGCGCGCGTCAGGTGCCCCCGGCGGGGCGGGGTCACATCCGCTGGGCGGATCAGCCGCCGGCGAGGTCGCGGCTGCGCTGCTCGATGCCCATCGAGCCGTACGGATAGTCGGTCGCACCGAGGTCGCTGGCCTCGTCCAACGCGGCGGTCTCCGGCTCGGACAACCGTAGGTCGTCGGCGCGCAGGTTGGCGTCCAGCTGCTCGACGGTGCGCGCGCCCAAGATCGTCGAGGTGACTGCCGGCCGGTCGGTGACCCACGACAGCGCCACCTCGGCCATTGAGACACCGCGGTCGTCGGCCACCTTCTGCACGGCGTCGATGATCCGCCAGGTGCGGTCGGTGCCGCGCCGCTCCCATGCCTCCATGCCCCGCTCGGGGTCGGCGCCGAGTCGGGTCTGGGGGTCCGGGCGCTGGTCACGCTCGTACTTGCCGGACAGCCAGCCTCCTCCCAGCGGGCTCCACGGCAGCAGCCCCATCCCGGCGTCCTGGGCTGCCGGGATGACCTCCCACTCGATCTCGCGGACGATCAGGCTGTACTGCGGTTGCAGGGTCACCGGCTCGGCCAGCCCCAGCGCACGCGCCAGGTGCACGGCCTTCGTGAGCTGCCAGCCGGTGAAGTTGGACAGGCCGTAGTAGCCGATCTTGCCCGCTCGGATGCAGTCGTCGAGCGTGCGCAGCGTCTCTTCCAGCGGCGTCCACGGGTCGAAGCCGTGCACCTGATACAGGTCGCCACCGTCCACCCCGAGCCGAGCCAGCGAGGCGTCCAGGGCGCGCACCAGGTGCCGCCGGGACAATCCGCAGCCGTTCGGCTCGTTGCTCATCGGGAAACGACCCTTGGTGGCCAGCACGACTCGCTCGGTGACGTCGGCCGGCCGGTCCTTCAGCCAGCGTCCGACGATCTCCTCGGATACGCCGGCGGTGTAGACGTCGGCGGTGTCCACCAACGTGCCCCCTGACTCGACGAATCGGTCCAGCACGTCGTACGACTCTGCTTCGTCGCTCTCGGCGCCGAAAGTCATCGTCCCCAGAGCTAGGGACGAGACCGCGCAGCCGCTGTGACCCAGTGTTCGATAGCGCATCTCGAGACCGTACCAATGTGGACGCGACCACGCTCAGCGGTGGAGCAGACGTCCGAGCCGGCGCAGCCGGATCAACTCGGCTCGACGCGCACCGGCAGTGAGGTCCAGCCACGCAGTGTGTTGTGCAGCAAGGGGACCGGCTCACCGGCAGGCTCGATCCGGAGTTGCGCTACCTGAGCCGCACCCCCGGATCGGCCGCGTTCGTCGACGATCTCGAGCCGTATGGCGGGAGGGTGCAGCGACACGCCGACAGCAAGGTCGGCGTGCTTGATCTGGCCGCCGACCTGGACGCCCGCGGAGCGAGGAGCGCCGACGTGTATTCGTGCGGGCCCGCTGGCCTTCTCGATGCCGTCGAGGCGTACGCCGCGGACCGGCCGGGCTGCAGGCTGCGGGTGGAGCGGTCCGCCGCGGCGGCCGGGCCGCCAGACCCTGCGGTCGAGCGCGGCTTCGTGGTCGAGATCGCCGACGGCCTTCTCGAGGACATCACCGAGGTGCGTCGACTGAGAACGGCACAGTCCGGATAGCCCGACAGTAAGTGGACACTCGATCAAATCTCTACATGCTTTCAGGCTCGGAATCCGTAGATTTCGAGCCTGAAATTGGTAGCGGGGGCAGGATTTGAACCTGCGACCTCTGGGTTATGAGTGACTCCACCCGGATCGCGACTCGCTGGCTTCCACGCTCAGATGTAGGTATCGTCGCAGGTCAGAACCACTTTTTAGTCTCCGTGCACGTCCGCGCTCGTCCCGCTGCGTCCGGCGAGGTGTGCGGACAAGTTGCGGACAAGCGAGAATCCAGAGCGAGGTTAAACCAGATGGCATGGATCAAGGAACGCAAAGGTGCCCGGGGCACCAGCTTCACCGGCTGCTACCGCGACACCGAGGGCCGCGAGCGATCCGCGGGATCGTTCTCGACCCGCCGTGCCGCCGAGCGAGCCGCTCAGCGCGAGGAGCAGAAGGTCCTCGCC
>JACCYS010000104.1 GCA_013696365.1 Nocardioidaceae bacterium | reverse complement strand
GGTCAGCGGGGGTGTACGCCCCCTCAGTCCGCACAGAGTCCGCAAAGATTTCAGCCTTGTGGGTCCGATTGGGCCAGTTCCGAGGTGCTCTGAGAGGGGTCTTCGACGGTTCGGAGGTTGCTCGGTGGCGCTGCTTTGGCGGATAGACGCACCTTGTCGGTGGGCGAGATCGTTGCAGACGAAGCGGTCCCGAATTGGGATCCCTTTCGGGGACGATCTGCCGGAGTCTTGTCGAGTCGTTGGCGAAGTTGAGGGTGCTGCGGTAGTGATCCGGCGAGTGGGACCGGAGCTGTGCCGATGGGATCCCTCATGAGGGGCCAGCATCGACCGCGGCGGTCCGTCGCAGTGCCATCACCTCCGGGGTCCGTGCTGAGCACTGCGCAAGCGCGGGTCCACGCGCTCGACGCTCGGCAGCGGCGCGACCAAATGACCGGCCGTGTCGGCGTCCGCCGATATCGTCATTGCAGGCCTACGGCTGGCGTAGGCGCAGCGAGAGGAGCCCACGTGGCCCACAGGACCTTCTTTAGTTTCCACTATGAGCGCGACGTGCAGCGTGCATCGGTCGTTCGCAAGAGTTCGCAGTTCAAGTCCTCGATCACCCCCGAGTGGATCGAGGCATCCATTTGGGAGTCGGCGAAGACGTCCGGACCTTCGGCAGTCCAGAAGTTGATCGACAACGCTCTAATGGGCACCTCCGTTACGGCCGTCCTCATCGGGGCGCAGACCGCCTCTCGGCGCTGGGTGAAATACGAGATCGACAAGAGTCTCGAACGCGGCAACGGGTTGATCGGCATCTACATCCACAACATCAAGGACTTCGCGGGAAGCACCGACTACCAAGGGACCAACCCTCTACCCGCTGGCTACCCGACCTACGATTGGATGAGCAATGATCAGAACCTGTGGATGGCCCTCGGCCTGGTGACGTGAAGCGGCGCACCTTCCCGAGGATGATCTGAAGTCCGTTCGCTCTGATCAAGGACCGGCGTTGACGCGCTGGTTCGGGAAGGTACGCCTGTGCTCAAGGTAGTCCACGAGGAGTCTGAGTCCAACGCTCACGGCCCGGCTGCGGTCGGCGGGTCGTTGCTGGACGAGCTGGTCCGTGACGGTGCCCGGCAGATGTTGGCGGCAGGTTTGCAGGCCGAGGTCGCCGCCTACATTGACGCCTACGGCGGCGAGGTCGACGGGGCCGGGCACCGGCTGGTGGTCCGCAACGGCTCCCACCAGCCGCGGGAGGTGAGCACTGCGGCGGGTGCGGTGCCGGTGCGTGCTCCGCGGGTCAACGACAAGCGCACCGACGAGACCACCGGTCAGCGGCGGCGGTTCGCTTCGGCGATCCTGCCGGCGTGGGCGCGGAAGTCGCCGCGGGTGGCGGAGGTGTTGCCGCTGCTGTACTTGCACGGCTTGTCCTCCAGCGACTTCGGCCCGGCGTTGGAGCAGTTCCTCGGCTCGGCGGCGGGCCTGTCGGCGGCGACGATCACCCGGCTCACGACCCAGTGGCAAGGCGAGGCCGACGCGTTCAACCAACGCTCCCTGGCCGGCACCGACTACGTGTACTGCTGGGTCGACGGGATCCACCTCAAAGTGAGGCTGGAGCAGGACAAGGTGTGCCTGCTGGTGATGATCGGGGTCCGCGCCGACGGGACCAAGGAGCTGATCGCGCTGGCCGACGGGTTCCGGGAGTCCTCGGAGTCGTGGGCCGACCTGCTGCGCTCGTGCAAGCGGCGGGGGATGGCCGCCCCGGTGCTCGCGGTCGGTGACGGCGCACTGGGGTTCTGGAAGGCGCTGCGCGACGTGTTCCCCGACACCACCGAGCAGCGCTGCTGGTTTCACGTGTTGGGCAATGTCTTGTCCGCGTTGCCGAAGTTGGCGCACCCGGGTGCGAAGGCCGCGCTGGCCGAGATCTACAACGCCGCGGACCGCGAGCACGCTGTCGAGGCAGCCAAGGCGTTCGGCGATCTGTACGGAGCCAAGTGGCCCAAGGCGGCGGCGAAGGTCACCGACCAGCTCGACGTGCTGCTGGCGTTCTACGACTTCCCCGCCGAGCACTGGATCCACCTGCGCACCACGAATCCGATCGAGTCGACGTTCGCCACCATCCGGCTCCGGCAGCGGGTCACCAAGGGACCCGGCTCGCGGGCTGCTGGGGTGGCGATGGCGTTCAAGCTGATCGAGTCGGCACAGACCCGGTGGCGAGCTGTGAACGCGCCCCACCTGGTGGCCCTGGTGCGTGCCGGCGCGAGGTTCGAGAAGGGCAAGCTCGTCGAACGACCCGACGAATCCAGAGGTGATCAACAAGTCGCATGACACGCCGATCCACAGGTCTTGACTATTCCTCTTCGCTCGAGGAAGTTTCTGCGTGCGTTGTCTCGCCACGGCCTGGTCGGTTCGATGGGCAAGGTCGGCTCCGCAGGCGACAACGCCGCCATGGAAAGCTTCTTCTCGTTGCTGCAGAAGAACGTCCT
>JACCYS010000103.1 GCA_013696365.1 Nocardioidaceae bacterium | reverse complement strand
CCCTTCCGGTGCGCCGCGGCCGTCTGGGCACGTCGCCGCCGCCCGTCGACGACTGGTCGTCGGCGGGCGAGGGTGGCACTGGTCCCTCGATCTGCGGCACCCGCCAATCCTGCCGCACCCGAGCGGCCGTTGGCCCCGCCAGACGGCGATGTGTGAAGATCGGGCTATGCCAGCAGCAGTTCGTACCGTGCGCGCACGCCCCGACGCAGCGCTGGTGAGTGCAGTCGACGACGCCCGGGCCGCGGCGGTGTCAGCGGGTGGGGCCGAGCACGTCGGCGAGCATCAGGGGCACCGGGTTGAGGGCGAGCGGGTGGTGAGCCATCTGTTTGCCAGCAGCAGGCCGGGCTACCGCGGGTGGCAGTGGTCGGTCACGCTGGCGCGGGCCCCGCGCCAGAAGGTGCCGACCGTGGACGAGGTGGTCCTCGTGCCTGGCGCCGACGCAGTGGTGGCGCCGGCTTGGGTGCCATGGTCCGAGCGGGTCCGACCTGACGACGTGGGACCCGGTGACTTGGTGCCGATCCGCGTCGACGATCCACGGCTGGTGCCGGCATGGTTGACCGGCGACCCAGCAACCGAGGCGCTCCGCGACGACACCGCCGTCCGCCAGGTCAGCGACGAGCTGGGTCTCGGCCGAGAACAGGTGCTGTCGCTGGAGGGTCGGGACTCCGCCGCGGAGCGGTGGTACGACAGCGATCGTGGCCCGGCCGCCCCGATCGCGACAACCGCGCCCGGTCGCTGCATCGGGTGTGGCTTCCTGGTGCGTCTGGCAGGTCCGTTGGGGCCGCTGTTCGGTGTCTGCGCCAACGCGCAAGTCGCCGATGACGGCTCTGTGGTCTCGCTCGACCACGGCTGTGGCGGGCACTCCGACGTACGGCTGCCGAGCAACCGTCAGCCGGAGAAGCTGCCCGACCCGGTGATCGACACCATGTCACATGAGCCACTGGTGTGGGACTGACGCAGCCGGCCCATCGATGGCCGGCCGGGAGTCAGCTGCGCTCGCTGCGGTCGTGCTCCAGCGAGCGTAGGTAGGTGCGTCGGCGGCGGCAGTACACCCAGCCGATCAGCCCCAGTGCGGCGCCGGTGAGCGCTGTCCACAGCCACCAGTCACGGCCACTGTCTGCCAGTGAATCCCGGAACACCAGCATCACGACGAAGGCAATCAACCATAAGAGTGCCCCGACCGCCATGGTGCGCACCCCGTCGATGTCCAGCGGGGCAACCTCGGCGACCAAGAAGGTTCGGTTGCCGAACTCTCGCTCGGTGACGTCCGGCTGGCCGAACTCGTGCGGTGTGACCGGGCGCAGCAGCTCGCCGCCCTCGCGCAACTGGTCGACTCGGTCCTGCATCTTTTCCCGGGCCTTCTCGCGTCGCGTCGCACCGGCCGGCGGCGGCACTTCGGCGGGCTGGTCCACCCTGCCACCTTAGAACACCGGCCCTCTGGCATGCTGCCGACCGCGACAACGGTGCCGCCTCCACCGCTCCGCTCGCCGTATGACCCTGGAGGCCCGATGGCCACGTCGCGTCGTCCCGCAACTACCGCGACCAGTGCCCGCGAGTCCAGACCGAGCCTTGACGGCTTTTTCCGGATCAGTGAACGCGGGTCGACGATCGGCCGTGAGGTCCGCGGTGGAGTCGTCACCTTCTTCACGATGGCCTACATCGTGGTTCTCAACCCGCTGATCATCGGGAACGCGCCCGACGTCAACGGTGACTTGCTCGCGGGCGGCGACTTCGCGGTCATCGCGGCCTGCACGGCGCTGGCGGCGGGTGTGCTGACGATCCTGATGGGGCTGGTCGCGAACTTCCCGTTGGCGTTGGCCACCGGGCTCGGCCTCAACGCCTTCGTCGCCTTTGCGATCGCCTCGCAGATGACCTGGGCGGATGCAATGGGCTTGGTGGTCCTTTAGGGGCTGGTGATCTTGCTGCTGGTGCTGACCGGATTCCGCAAGGCAGTCTTCGACGCAGTGCCGACCACGCTGAAGACCGCGATCTCGGTCGGCATCGGGCTGTTCATCACGCTGATCGGGCTGGTGGACGCGGGCGTCGTACGACGCACCGGCGCCGGCCCGGTGCCGGTCGAGCTGGGTGCCGGGGGACAGCTGCTCGGGTGGCCGGTGCTGGTGTTCTGTATCGGCCTGCTGCTGGTGCTGACCCTGTACGCGCGCAAGGTGCGGGGCGCGATCCTGATCGGCATCGCCGTCACCACAGCGCTGGCGATCGTTGTCGAGGCCGTCGTCAAGATCGGCCCGGCCTTCACGCCGCCGGACAACATCAACCCCGCCGGCTGGCAGCTCAATGTGCCGGCGCTGCCGGACAGCGTGGTGGCCACTCCGGACTTCTCGCTGCTCGGCGAGTTCAGCCTGTTCGGCTCGTTCGCCCAGGTCGGTGCCATCACCGCCTGCCTGCTGGTGTTCTCGCTGATGCTGGCGGACTTCTTCGACACGATGGGCACGATGACGGCGATCGGCGCCGAGGCCGGCCTCAACGACGCCCACGGAACCCCTCCGGGGGCGCAGCGCATCCTGATCGTCGACTCGATCGCGGCTGCTGCGGGCGGAGCCGCATCGGTGTCCAGCAACACCAGCTACATCGAGTCGGCGGCTGGTGTCGGTGAGGGTGCTCGTACTGGCTTGGCGTCGGTCGTCACCGGCGTCTGCTTCCTCGCCGCCACCGTGCTCTCACCACTTGTCGGGGTGATCCCGTATGAAGCGGCTACCCCGGCGTTGGTCCTGGTGGGCTTCTTGATGATGACGCAGGTGCGAAACATCGACTGGGACGACGTCGGCGTCGCCATTCCGGCGTTCTTGACCATCGCGGTGATGCCGTTCACCTACTCCATCACCGCGGGGATCGGCGCCGGATTCGTCTCCTACGTCGCGCTGGCCGTGGTGAGCGGTCGGGTCGCCCGGGTGCATCCGCTGATGTGGCTGGTCGCCGGCCTGTTCGTGGTGTGGTTCGCGATCGGCCCGATCAGCGGCTGGCTCACGGGCTGAGCGTCGCGGCGATGAACGTCGCCGGTCCGTGATAAAAAACACTTGCCCGCAGTGCACCGTCGCATCACGGAGGCCGCCATGTCTACCGCCCCTCAGGTCCGAGAGGACTACAACACCGGGCGCGCCGTGATGCTGGCCGGCGTCGCAGCCCTCGGTGGGTTCTTGTTCGGCTTCGACACCGCAGTCATCAACGGCACCGTCACCGCTGTCACCGAGCAGTTCGAGATGGGGCCGTTGCTGTCCGGCTTCGTCGTCTCATCGGCACTGCTGGGCTGTGTGGCTGGCGCATACCTGGCTGGCCGGCTGGCCGACCGGATGGGCCGCATCAAGGTGATGGTGATGGCCGCCGGTCTGTTCACCGCCAGCGCCGTCGGCTCCGGTCTCGCGTTCGGGCCGGTGGACCTGATCTTCTGGCGGATCGTCGGCGGTCTCGGTGTCGGTGCCGCCTCGGTCATCGCGCCGGCCTATATCGCCGAGATCTCGCCGGCGTCGATCCGCGGCCGGCTGGGTTCGCTGCAGCAGCTGGCCATCGTGACGGGCATCTTCGTCGCGTTGCTGTCCGACGCCTTCCTCGCCCGGGTCGCCGGCGGCGCGATCGAGGAGCTGTGGTTCTCGCTTGAGGCATGGCGGTGGATGTTCATCGCCGAGGTCGTGCCGGCACTGGCCTACGGCATCTTGTCCCTGCAGATACCGGAGTCACCGCGCTATCTGGTCTCCAGGGGGGACCATGAGGGTGCTCGGTCGGTGCTCAGTGAGGTCCTCGTCACAGGCGTGGACGAGCGAATGAGCGAGATCCGCCGGACAGTCATCCAGGACCGTCGCTCCTCGTTCGCCGACCTGCGGGGCTCGGCTCTGGGCTTCCTGCCGATCGTCTGGATCGGCGTCATGCTGTCGGTCTTCCAGCAGTTCGTCGGCATCAACGTGATCTTCTACTACTCGTCGTCGCTGTGGCAGCAGGTCGGCTTCAGCGAGCGGGACTCGTTGACGATCACGGTGATCACCTCGGTGATCAACATCCTCGTCACGCTGGTCGCGATCGCCACCATCGACAACTTCGGTCGCCGCAAGCTGTTGCTGGTGGGCTCGGCGGGCATGGCGCTGAGCCTGGGGACGCTGGCCTACATCTTTGGCACGGCGCCACTCGAGGGCGGTGAGCCGGTGCTCGGTGACACCCAGGGCCTGATCGCGCTGATCGCCGCGAACATGTTCGTGGTGTTCTTCGGCGTGTCCTGGGGTCCGGTGGTGTGGGTGCTGCTCGGCGAGATCTTCAACAACAGGATCCGTGCCAGCGCACTCGGCCTCGCGGCCGCCGCCCAGTGGTTGGCGAACTTCGCGATCTCCACAACGTTCCCGAGCCTCGCCGCACTGGGCCTCGGCTTCGCCTACGGTCTGTACACCACGTTTGCGGTGCTGTCGTTCATCTTCGTCTTCAAGTTCGTCGTGGAGACGAAGGGCCGACAACTCGAAGACATGGAGTAGCACCCCGGGCAGTTCATTAGCACGGCTAATGAACTAGGCTAAGAAGTATGCCTAGCGAGACCCGTCAGACACGTCCGGTTGCCGGCCTCGCCAGCGCACTCGCGGTCTCGGTCGGCCGACTGGCGCGCCGGCTCCGCCAGGAGCGTGACTCCGAGCTCACCGCGACCCAGCTTTCGGCCCTCGGCACGCTGCGGATGCACGGGCCACTGACACCTGGCGCGCTCGCTGCCCACGAGAAGGTGCAGCCGCCGTCGATGACACGCACGGTCAACTGCCTGGCCGAGTCGGGGCTGGTGCGGCGTGAGCCGCACGACACCGACCGGCGGCAGGTGGTGCTGCACCTGTCCGACGAAGGTGCGGTGCTGCTGGCCGCTGAGCGCCGCCGCCGAGACGCCTGGCTCGCGCAGACGCTGCGCGGCCTGCCCACAGAAGAGCGGGACGTGCTGCGCCGGGCGGCACCGCTGCTGGACAAGCTGGCCCGATCGTGAACGCACGCGTGCGGCCCACCTTCCGCGCGCTGGCGATCGTCAATTACCGTCGCTACGCCGCGGGCGCGCTGGTGTCCAACACCGGCACCTGGATGCAGCGCGTCGGCCAGGACTGGCTGGTGCTGCAACTGTCGGCCGGCGACGGCACCGCGCTCGGCATCACCACCGGGCTGCAGTTCCTGCCGATGCTGCTGTTGTCGCCGTACGCCGGCCTGGTCGCCGACCGGTTCCCCAAGCAGCGGGTGCTGGTCGCCACCCAACTATCCATGGCGGTGCCCGCCGCGCTGCTGGGGCTACTGGCGGTGACCAGCACCGCCCAGACCTGGCACGTCTACGTGCTGGCGCTGCTGTTCGGCGTGGGAACCGCGTTCGACGCCCCGGCGCGGCAGTCGTTCGTCGTCGAGATGGTCGGTCCCGACGACCTCACCAACGCCGTTGGACTCAACTCTGCGTCGTTCAACCTCGGCCGGGTGATCGGGCCGGCGGCCGCCGGTGGACTGATCGCGTTGCTCGGGTCGGGCGTCGCCGCCACTGGCTGGGTGATCCTGCTCAACGCCGCCAGCTATCTGGCCGTGATCGCGTCGCTGCGCACCCTCGACCTCGACCAACTGCACCCCGCAACACCGGC
>JACCYS010000080.1 GCA_013696365.1 Nocardioidaceae bacterium | reverse complement strand
GGTGAGACGTCGCTGCAGGGCGGGTTCATCGGCGACGATCCGGTTCCAGTCAGCCTCGCTCGACGTGTCCCCGAGCACCTCGGGAGCAAGCGCACAGAACGCGTCGACGACCGTTGGGTCGAAATGTCTGCCTCGTCGCGCCCGGGCCACCGCGATGGCCGCGTCGGTCCCCTCGGCGCGGTGGAACACCTCGACCGTGTCGGCCAGGTGAAACAGGCGCATTGAGAACGCGATCTCGTCGCCTGCGACATCGCTCGGCACGCCCTGGCCGTCCCAACGCGTGAACATCTGCTGCAGTGGGTCGCAGACGTCCGCGCCCAGGCCAAGGCGCTCAGCCATCTGCGCCGTGGTCAAGCAGTGCGCCATCAGGCCTCGCTCGATTCCCTTGCCCCCGGTGACTATGAGGTTCGCAGCGAGACGGAGCCGCTGGATCGCCGGGCTGCCGGTGCCCACGTGACGAAGCATGAACCCGAGCATCGGCAGCCCGGCCAGGTCGACCTGGTAGCTGTCGCCGCGGAAGGCGATGTCGTCGCCGAACCAGGTAGCGACCTCGGGCGTGTCGGCGACACAGCCGACCCAGGCAAGGGTGGCCACGTAGTACAGGGCTCCACGTTCTTCCGGCTCGACGCCCAAGTTGTCGCCCAGACGTGCCGCGATGGCCCACGACCGGAGCACATGCTCCATCGGCTGACCGAGTCCGAGGTCCGTGGCCAGGGAGAAGGCGGCAACCAGCTCCGTCAGCCGGAGGCCAGAGTCGTGTTCGCCTGCTTCCACGAACAAAGCGTACGAGCCGCGCTGCCTCGACTGGGACTTTCGTCGAGTTGCGTCCACGAACGTGGTGTGCGATCGGCGGTCGCGTCTCAGGTGCGGTGCCCGACCGGGTCGCCAGGCCGCATCTCGACGAGGGACGGCACCTCGACCGGCTCGCCGCCCGGCTCGACGTCCGGCGCACCCAGATCCTCGCCACCCGCCAGCTGCCCCACCCGGTCTGGGCCGCCCGCGGTCAGCGTCGACCAGCTACGACCCACCTCACCGCCGAGCCGAAGGACGATCACTATGACCGACCCCATCCTGCTCACGCCCACCGAAGCCGCCCGAGCCCTTGGCATCGGCCGCTCCAAGCTGTACGAACTGCAGGCCGGCATCCTCGAGTCTGTGCACATCGGCGCCTGCCGACGCATCCCGACCGACGCGCTCCTGGCGCTCTTCGTGGAGCTGCGCGGCGGCCAAGCAGACGCCGCAGCTGGCTGACCGGCTGGGGACGCGCCGAGAGTTCAGTGTGCTCTTGGAGGATCGGCTTGGCATGAAGGAGGCAGGTCGTGGGGCACGCGGGAACGGGACGCCGAGGCAGCATCCGTCAGTCGGAAAACGGCAGTGAAGCGCCCCGGGATTGATGGAGGCTCTGAAGCCACGGGAGAGTGGTCCAGTGCCTGCACGAGGAAGTATCCGAACGAGTTGCGTGAGCGCGCGCTGCGCCTGGTGTCCGAGGCGATGGCCGAGGGGCCGGACCTGTCGTTAAACGCGGCGGTCCTGCGGATCGGCCCGCGGGTCGGGATCGTGCCGGACACGCTGCGCGGCTGGGTCAAGCAGGCCCGGGTCGACGCCGGGGTGACGGCGGGGACCACGACCCCCGATGCGGTCCGGCTCAAGGCGCTGGAGCGTGAGGTCAAGGAACTGCGGCGGGCGAATGAGACCCTGTTGGCGGCGTCGAGTTTCTTCGCGCGGGAGCTCGACCCGCGACTGCCCTGGTAGTGCGCTTCATCGAGGCCCACGCGGACCGTCGGTCCGCGGACGGGTTGCGGTGGGGGGTCGAGCCGATCTGCGCGGTCCTGGCCGGACATGGCGTCAAGATCGCCCCCAGCACCTACTACGCGCACCGGACACGGGCACTTTCGCGCGGGCGGTGCGCGATGCGGCGCTGCTGCCCGAGATCAGGCGGGTGCACTCGGCCAAGGAGATCGGCCGGGGCCTACGAGACCGGGTACTACCGTCAGAACAGCGCCCGACAGCAGCCGCTGCGGGAGAACTCGCTCTCCACTGATCCCGGGGCGCTTCACGTCCTCGACGCCGACACCGGCCAACTCCTCCGCGAGCTCACCCTCGACCCAACCCGCGACTACCAGCCCACCGGCCGGCCACCAGACCCTCCCAAGAAAACGGCCTGACATGCAACGATGCCCCGAGACACCTGTCAACGGTGTCCCGAGACATCACAATGGCGGTGGCGGTGGTGTGGTGGCTCAGGACATAGGCGACACATGTCTCAAGACATGGAGACAGTCCCTGGTCCTGGATGCTCGGGCATGTCGAAGGCACGCCTGGTCCTCACCGCTCTGTTCATTGACCGCCAGACACCGGCCGAGGTCGCCCGCCGTTACGGCGCGCACCGGTCCTGGGTCTACAAGCTCAAGGCCCGCTACCAGGCCGAAGGCGACGCCGCGCTCGAGCCCCGCTCACGACGGCCGAAGACGTCCCCGACGGCGATCGAGCAGTCCACCGTCGACTTGATCATCCGGCGCCGCAAGGAACTGTCCGACCAAGGCCTCGACGCAGGCCCGGAC